>CAYWZM010000015.1:0-14222 GCA_964462355.1 uncultured Candidatus Saccharibacteria bacterium | reverse complement strand
TATAGATGATGAGATGTTTGAGGATGAAGGCGACGATACAGACATGGAAGATGAAGTTCCTTCATGGGACAAAGAAGAGTTGTTAGATGAAGGTGAAGAAGAACAGGAAGAGGATATCTAAAAAAACCGCCAGTTGGCGGTTTTTTTATTTGAATACAATTTTTACAAATCTCTTTTTCCCTATTTTATATACTCCCTCTTGTGAAAGACTTTGTGTATCTGATATTTTTTGATTATCGTTTGAAAGAATGGTTATTGCACCTTCTTCTACAAGTCTTCGAAATTCTGTATTTGATTCAACAATACCTGCTTGTTTAAATGCTTCCATTAAAGATTCTTGTTCTGAAGACATAATTATTGGGACATCTTCCGGTATTTCTTTTTTCTGGAATTTTGTAATGAAGTCTTGCTCGGCGGTTATCCGCGCACCTTCTCCGTGATACATTGCCACAATTTCTCCAGCCAGTCGCATTTTGATATCTTTTGGATTGACTTCTCCTTTGGTGATTTGAGACATTATTTCATCTATGTCATCTTTTGAAGTATATGTGCACAAGGTAAAGTATTCCTCTATAACAGAATCAGGAATCGACATTATTTTGCCGTACATATCAGAAGGAGTGTCGTTGATTGCTACATAATTATCAAGGCTTTTTGACATTTTTTCCTTTCCGTCAAGACCCACAAGAAGACTAAATGAAAGCACTGCTTGAGGTTCTTGTTTATACATTTTCATTACATCTCTACCAATTAACATATTGAATGTCTGGTCTGTCCCTCCCACTTCTAAGTCACATGAACCATAAATCATATGGAGAAGTGCAGAATCAATTCCTTGAATGACAGGATAGAGCATTTCATGCATATACAACTCATTTCCATTTTTAATTCGATCTTGAAACATGTCGCGCTCTATCAATCGAGCGTGTGTAATATGTCTTAGTGTCGACAATACTCGTGTGAATGAAACTGTCTGGATAACAGAGCTTTTCAAATGCGTTTTCTGCATTCGTGTATTTTCAAACAAGACAGCTTTACCAACAATAGAATTTGGGTCAATTGAAATTTCTTTATGTATGTTTTCATTTTTTGAATCAATGGAAAGTTTAACCTCAGATGAACCACTTGCGTTTATGTCTGAAACATCCAAAAACCATTCAGAGTTTCTGATCCATGTAAACACACCATCATCGGTTCTAAGAATTTTTCCAACCTGTTCGAGATATGTTTTCATGTTATCCTCAATTTCTTTTTGGCTTATTTCTGGACGAACCTTACTTTTACCTGTTGGGTCACCAATTTGAGATGTATAGTCACCAATCAAAAACACAACCTTACATCCAAAATCTTGAAATTTTCGCAAACGTCGAAGTATCACCGCATGACCGAGGTGTATATCGGGACGAGTTGGGTCAACTCCAAACTTTATAACAATTTGTTCGGGGTTTTTTTCAAGTTTATTTTTGAAACTGTTTTCCGGATCTATATATGACGAAACACCGCGTGTGAGAAGTTCTTGTATCTCTTTTTCTCTATTCATAGTAAAAATCTACCACAAAAACGTGGTTTTGTCTTTTGTGGGAATTATTTATATAAAAAACACCTCCGAAGAGGTGTTTTAAGCTCAATGATTAAATTAAAGAAAACATGAAAACAATGCACTTACTACAAAAAAATAATAAAGAAGCAACAAAATTTTACTTACCATACCACCTTTGTCTACAAAAAAAGAAGATGTAGACACGAGTGCAGCAACAATAAAACAAACACTACTCATCCCTATTGATGTTATTATGTGGTTTTCAAATTTAAAGATTGATATAGATAAAAAAGCAATTGAATTTATTACTATTGAGAAAATTGCGTGTCTAAAAAAACCATTACGCATCTCATGTTTTGATTTTTCAAAAACAACAGAGCCAATTAGTCCAATTACTCCCAATATAAACCACCATGCAATAATTTTTTCCTGTTTTCTGGTTCATTTTTTACCAATGAAATAGTAGTGCCATCAAAAGAAAGAGATCTTTTCTGGGTTATTGGTGTGTACATCAACATAAAGTTTGAGTAGTCACCTTTCAATAAAACTGGTTCTAATTCTAGTTTTCCGTTTTTTACCAAAAGATTAATATCTTCTTTTGAAAACAGCGGGGTAATATTTTGATCAAAAATAATAGTTCTCTCATAACAAACTCTTTTGGCTTCAAATGGTTTAATTTCCATGGTTGAATCGCAGTACACAATATATGTCACTGTTTTCTGTGCTTGTACGTTACCATTGATACAAACACATACAATAGCCATAGCTAAGATCTTCTTCATTTTTTAGTTTTTTAAGATTTTCTAGTTTATACACTAAATGTTTATTTTAGTCAATTTATTGTTTGATGTTTTAAAAAGTAGTGTGTGATAAAAATTCACGGTATGATGAATTGGATGACTGAACATAAATCAAAAAAGAAACATATTCTCCTAAATACACTTATTTTTATAATTAGTTCTGGTGTGTTACTTGCAGGTGCGCTAATGGTTTGGGTTGGGACTATAGAAATTCCTGATTTTAATTCTTTTGATGCGCGTAAAATTGAGAGGTCTACAAAGATTTATGACAACACAGGTGAAATACTTTTGTATGATGTTCATCAAGATATCAAACGAACAGTAGTTCCGTTTGATCAAATTAGTGACAGTGTTAAAAAAGCCACTGTTGCGATTGAAGATTCAAATTTCTATCAACATCAAGGAATTCAACCAAAGGCAATCATACGAGCAGTACTCGTAAATCTTCTTAGTATTGATTTCTCACAAGGAGGTTCTACTATTACACAACAAATCATAAAAAACACACTTCTTACAAAAGATAAAACTATTACTCGAAAAGTAAAAGAGTGGATTCTTGCCGTTAAAATTGAACAAAAACTTTCAAAGGAAGATATTCTAAGTATTTATCTAAATGAGGTACCTTATGGTGGAAGTGTATATGGTGTACAAGAAGCATCGCGAACATTTTTCAATAAGAATGCAAAAGATCTCACGCTTGCAGAGTCTGCATATATTGCAGCAATTCCTCAAGCACCTACTCGGTACTCTCCATATGGAAAAAATAAAGCAGAACTTGATACACGAAAAAATGTAGTACTTTCTCGAATGAAAGAACTTGGTTTTATTACCGAAGAAGAAATGACCACAGCAAAAAATGAACAGGTAGTTTTTATTCCACGGGAAACAACAGGAATAAAAGCACCTCATTTTGTAATGTATGTAAGAGAATATCTTGAGCAAAAATACGGAAAAGATGCAGTAGAAGGTGAAGGATTGAAAGTTATTACTACACTTGATTATGATATCCAAAAGAAAGCTGAAGAAGTGGCACTTAAGAATGCTTTAGAGAATGCAAAAACATATAATGCAACAAACACAGGAGTTGTGGTATTAGATCCTCAAACTGGACACATTCTTTCAATGGTTGGTTCACGTGACTATTTCGATAAAGAAATAGATGGAAACTTCAACATTGCAACTGCAAAAAGACAACCTGGTTCATCATTTAAGCCTTTTATTTATGCAACAGCTTTCATGAAAGGATATACTGCTGAAACAATGCTTTTTGATGTGCCAACAGAATTTCAAACAACATGTGATGCATATGGAAATCCAAAAGGAGGAAGAAGTAAAAGTGAGTGTTATATGCCACAAAACTACAATGGACTTTTTCATGGTCCAATGATGCTTCGTGACGCTCTTGCTCAGTCTATTAACGTTCCTGCGGTAAAACTTTTATATTTAACAAGTATTAAAGATTCACTTAAAACAGCAAAGGATATGGGGATCAAATCTCTGACTAATCCTGAGCAGTATGGTCTTACTCTTGTACTTGGAGGTGGTGAAGTATCACTTCTTGATATGACAAGTGCATATGGTGTATTTGCAAATGAAGGTGTTCGTGTTCCTGCAACGGCAATATTGCGAGTTGAAACAGAAACTGGAGAAATACTGGAACAATACACACAAGAAGAACAACAAGTACTACCAAAAAATGTTGCGTTGATGATTTCTGATATTCTCTCAGATAACAATGCACGTATTCCTACATTTGGAGCAAATTCAACACTTTATGTATCAGACAATGTTGCAGTAAAAACAGGAACAACAAACAGTAATAAAGATGCGTGGATGATTGGATACAGTCCTTCTGTTGTTGTCGGAGTATGGTCAGGAAACAATGACAATACATCAATGAAAAAAGGTTCAACAGTATCAGGTCCTACATTTAATACAGTTATGAGATATGTTCTCTCAAAAAAACCAAAAGAGGTTTTTGAAGAACCAACCTTACCTGAAAATTACAATTCACTTATACCTCCTCTACGAGGAAAGTTCCTTGGTGGAGAAAGTTTTATAATTGATACTATTTCAGGAAAACTTGCTACAGATTTCACACCTCAGGAAACACGTAAAGAAAAAGTTATCACAAATGTCCACTCAATTTTACATTGGGTAAACAAATCAAACCCAACAGGAGGAATTATTTCAAATCCAGAAAATGATCCTCAATATAAAAATTGGGAAACTGCTGTACAAAATTGGTGGAACACAAACAAAGGAAAATATCAAAACGAGTTTGTAAGTGAACAAGAAAAACCAACACAAGAAGATACTATTCACACCGAAGAAAACAAACCACGTATATCACTTTCACTTTCAAGTTCAACTGTTTCTAAAAATGATGATATTACAGTTCGAGTCACATCAACAGGTACTTATCCTCTTAAAAAAATAGATGTATTTCTTAATGGAATATACCTTGATTCTGTATCTCAAAATCCTTTTAATTACACAATTAATCTTTCTGAAATTGAAGATTTAAGTGAAACAAATGAAATTAAAATAAAAGGATATGATTCAGTATTCAATCAAAATGAAACCACTGAAAAATTTTCATTAACAAGTATTAATTAATAAAAAAATCAGCGTATATCGCTGATTTTTTTATGGGTACTTTCTTTAAGTGAATTAAGTATTTCTTTTTTCTTTAAAAAAAGTTCATTTTTAATTGCTGGATGACAGGTAATACTACATAATGAATTTTGTATTGTAAGTTGTTTCTTTTCTAATTGTATTCCTGTGTGTATATGTATTGAATTAATAATATCTTCACGAATAAGTTCTTCATGAGATAACAGGTTTTTGAAAAGTGTTAGAAAATCTCCAAGATTACCTTCTGCCATAAAATTATCTATTCATAGGCATCACAAGATATGTAAACGATGAATCCTGTGCTGATTGAATTATCACGGGTTTATTAGTTTGATTAAACTTAAGTATTACACTATCAGTGTTTATTGATTGAAAACAATCAATAAAATATTTTGAATTAAAACTTACTTCAATTGGTTCTCCAGAAAAAGTACCTTCAATTCGCGTTGTATGTTCACCTATGTCAGAATTTTTTGAGTGAATTTCGAATAATTTTTCTGATGGCTTCAAAGATAATGTAATTTGGTTAAATTTATCACTAAAAATAGTTGATATCTTAAGTGCATTCAATAGATGTTGTTTAAGTACAACTACCTCACTTTTAAATTCTTTTGGAATTATTTGCTTATAATCAGGAAATACACCATCAATTGCACGAGAAGTGAGATATAAACCTGGAGCACTAAATGAAACTTGATTCTTATTTATAATCAATGAAATATCACCCTCATAATCACTAATAATTTTAATGATTTCAATTATATTCTTATATGGAATAAGAACTGGGTGAAAATCACCATCAAGTTTACATTTCTCTCTTTTTTCTGCAAGTCTAAAGCTATCAGTTGCAACATATACAAGAGAATCTCCTTCATTGTAAATATAAATACTTGCAATTTCAGGTTTAATATCAGAAAGTGAAGAACTATAATACACAGATTTTATACCATCAATAAATTTCTTAATAGAAATTATATTCTTTTCTCCTTCAATTACTGGAATTGTCGGAAAATCTTCGTAAGAATACGTTTTAATGACGAATGAGCTATGTTTTGTTGTAATATTAACAACTTGGTCGACTTGCTCAAGAAAAACACTTCCTTGGTCATTTAATGAGTTAAAAAGGGTAGCTATTGTCGTCCCATGAACTGCTATAACTCCATCTTTTTCTACTTTTGCAGGAATTTCAATTTCTATACCGAGATTTATGTTTGTTGATCTGAATTTTAATGTCTTTCCTGAAGCAACAAGAAGAATAGAACTTAAAATAGGGAGTGTGAGATTTTTCCCAGTAATTTTATCTGCATCAGATAATGCTTTCTTAATTTTTTCAATTTGGCATTCTACTTTCATAAGTATGTGTATTACTTCTTATATATAAATCTATTAATACTATTAGTTCCTGTTAATAAGTGGATAAGTTGTATAAGTTCTTTAAATATAAGGGTTATTTTCTTAAATTATTTTTACATATCATGTGTATAACTTTTTCTATTTGTGTATAACTTTTATTTAAATGTGTGTTAGATGAAGTTATTCTTTTATAACTAACAGGTTTTTTAAGATAGTTTTCCTTAAGTTATATCCACGATATTCACAGAGTTATACACATATTTATTTGAATAATAATCGTAATTCCTCAATTTCCTGTGAAAGACCAACATTATTTTTTAAGTCGTTTTTAACCTTTTCACATGAATGAATAACTGTTGTATGATCCTTCCCTCCTAGTTTTTGTCCAATCAGTGGATATGAGACATTAAAATCTTCTCTGAGTATATACATAATAAGTTGTCGAGCTCTAACAATCTCTTTACGTCTTGTTTTTTCATATATAAGTGATTCTTCAAGGTTGTAATAGTCAGAAATTACCTTAGCAACCTCCTTTATAGAGATATTTTTCTTAGGTTTTATACTGTTTTTAATTAATCCTTTTACTTCGTTTAGTGAAAGAGGTCTGTTTTTGAGTTGGATATGACAAATAACCACATTGAGATTACCTTCAAGTTCTCGAACATTTCCTTGTATTGTTGTTGCGAGGTATTCAATAATTTCGTCAGTAATAGGAATATCACCAATTTGGGCTATTTTAGCCTTAAGAATTGCCATACGTGATTCATATTCTGGTTGTAGTACATCAATAATCATTCCTTGGTTGAAACGAGAACGCAGTCGGTCTTCAAGTCCTGGAATGAAATTTGGGTGTTTATCTGATGAAAACACAATTTGTTTGTTGTTTTCAAACATAAAATTAAACATATGGAAGAGTTCTTCTTGAGTTTTTTCCATCTTCCCTACAAATTGAATATCATCAATAATCAATACGTCGTATTTACGGTATTTTTCTTTGAATTGAGCAGCTTTGTTGTTTTGGAATGAGTTTATAAGATCAGTCGCAAACTTTTCTAGAGTAATGTAATTTACCTTTTTCTCTGGAAATTTTTGTTTTATGGCGTTTCCAATAGCTTGAATTAGATGTGTTTTACCGAGTCCTGTATCACCATAAATATAAAGAGGATTATATGATCTGCCTGGGTTTCTAATGATAGATTGTGCTGCAGCGTGAGCTAATTCATTAAACGGCCCAACAATAAAAGACTCAAATACATAGCGTGGATTTAAGTTATCTTCTTTGTTTATATATAGATCAGACAAAGGAAGCTCTTTATTTATAAAGGTTTTTGCAATATCAGTGTCAGTTCCCTCTTTCTTCTGTGAATGTTTTGTAATAGTGTATTCTACTGCTCGAATTTCTGGTGAGTGATCAACTAGAGTTTTAAGAATAAGCTTATTAAACTTATTAAGAAGCCAATCTTTTACGAACTCATTAGGAACACCAACATAAATAGTTCCAAATTCATATTTAATTATAGAAGTATCTTTAAACCAAGTACTAAAATTCGCTTTTGAGACATTAAGTTCTATATCTCCAAGACACGCATCCCAAAGTTGTTTGTACTCCGTCATAAGAATAAATCAATAAGTTAGGTTTATATAAAAACAATTATAATTGAACAAACACTGTGTATAACAATTGAAAACTCTGGATTACTCTGTGGAAAAACTGTGAATAATGTTATTATACCCTCCCCTACTTAAGGGTGTATACTTCACAATCAAAAAGAGTTGTGCTCTAAACATTAAATTTAGAACTATGTGAGTAGGTATTGATTTAAATTAAAATTTAGTGTATATTCCGACATATGTCACAGACTTATAACCCTAATAAAAGAAAGCGCGCAAAGACACACGGATTTCTCGTCCGAAGTGCTTCTAAGAACGGTAAGAATGTTCTCAAGAGACGCCGACAAAAAGGTCGAGCTCGTGTTGCAGTAAAAACTCGACGAAAATAATGATTCCTAAGAAGCAAAGGATAACAAAAAGGCTCTTTTCTGAGTCTTTTTCTTATTCAAAGACAGTTTCAAATGAGTATTTAACCTTGAAATATAAGGGTATTTTGGAATTTCCTGTAAAAATTGCTGTTGTGGTCTCAAAAAAAGTAGAAAAAAGCGCTGTAGGTAGAAACCGTATTAAAAGAAAGGTATATTTGTGTGCTCAAAATGTATCTAAAAACCTAAAAAAACCTTATATTTTAATGATTTTTCCAAAAAAAGAATGTATTAAGATGACAACATCTCAAATAGAACATTCTCTGACCGAACTTCTAAAGAAAACCATACTTTAAATAATGAAAACTATATTTATTAAAATTATCCTTATTTATCAACGTATAATGATACTTATAGGCAAAAAAGACTCGTGTAAATTTTATCCTACATGCTCAGAGTATTCACTCCAGGCTTTTAATAAATACGGTGTAATTAAAGGGTTTTATCTTACTTTTCTTCGAATTATCAAGTGTCATCCTTGGCATGAACACGAAATAGATCTTGTCCCGTAGTTTTTTTTTGAAAAATAGTCCAAAAAAGAGTATACTTGCTTCATGTTTAACTCAATTTGGATGAATTTTTTCTACGAACCCCTTTACAACTCACTTGTGTTCCTTATTTCTCATGTTCCTTGGTCGGATGTAGGTATTGCTGTAGTTGTTCTCACAATTCTTGTTAAAATCATAACCTTCCCTCTTACTCAAAAATCTCTCAAAAGTCAGATAAAAATGAGAGAAATTGAACCAGAAATAGAATCTATCAAAAAACAATTTCCTCAAAAAGAAGAACAGGCTAAAAAAACTTTTGAGTTATATAAAAAACACAACATAAATCCACTTTCTGGCTGTCTCGTACTAATTATTCAGCTACCTATTCTTATAGCACTTTACAGAGTGTTTTATAGTGGATTTACGTTTAATGAGAATCTTATGTACTCTTTTGTACACTATCCAGACCATCTCAATACTTTTTTCCTAGGTATTATTGATATTGCGAAGAAAAGTATACCCCTTGCTGTTCTTGCGGGTGTTACGCAATTTATCCAAATCAGACTTTCAATGCCTGCATATAAGGCAAAAGAAGGAGATGAATCTTTCAAAGGTGAACTCATGAAAAGCATGAACATGCAAATGCGGTATGTAATGCCTGTGTTTATTGTGTTTGTGGCATATACCACATCTGGTGCGATTGCACTTTATTTGGTGGTCAATAATATCATGTCGATTGTGCAAGAAATTATTATAAAAAGAAAACTTCAAAAAAACGCAGTACTTTCTGCCTAATCATATGAGTCACGAAATCGATACACTAATCAAAAATTTGATTAATAAAACAAATTTCCATGTAGAGGACATTATTGTATCGTACGATGACGATACACACACCACTTGGTACACCATAAAAACCACTGAGCCGCGGTTTTTTATAGGACGCGATGGTGAGACGCTCATGGCGCTGAATCACCTCGTAAAACGCTTTATAGAAAAGAATTCAACCCAGGAAATACTTCCACAATACATTGTAGATGTTGATGGATTTCAAAAAAAGAAAATTGATAATCTTAAAACAATTGCACATATGATGTCTGAGCGCGCTCGGTATTTTAAATCAACAGTCGAAATAGACCCAATGCCCGCATATGATAGAAAAATAATCCACGCATTTCTACAAAACAAAACAGACATTAAGACTGAGTCTGTAGGAGAAGGTAAAGACAGAAGAATAACAATAAAATATATTGGAACTATCTAAAAACTAAAAAACACTGGGAATTCCCAGTGTTTTTTAGTTGAGTGTTATTGCCCAAAGTTGATTATCTACCTTATTTGTGAACAATAAATACTTTTCATTACTTGAAAGCTTTAAGTTTATTCCATCAAATCCATTTCCAGAAGACGCAGAGTCATACACAAGCTCAAAAATGTTTGTTTCGACATCTAATTTCCAGAATGAATCATTAAACGATACTGTTCCTTGATACCATATGTCAGGATACTCTCCTGTAGGAATTGATTGGGGAACTGCACAATATACTGATTTTGAATCATTTGACCAAACACATTTTTCTGGGAGAGTCACAAGCCCAAGAGTAAGTGCTTTTTTTGTTTCTCTGTTGTAACTGCTTACTGTAAAACCTCCTGGAACTGATGTGCTGTAGAGTAATTGTTTTCCGTCAGGACTTGTAAGTGTGGTGAGACCTGAAATTCCACCAAGAATCTTATCAAACGATTTTACAGAAGTATCTACGCCGTACATGTACCCCAACACTCTAGAAGAAGGTTTTGTAGTGAGAGTGACAAGTTTACTGTTTGGAAACTGTGAGAGCCATTCAGAGAATTTTGATGAAAACACCTGGATTTTTTCCTCACCTTTTGGAGATGAAATTGTTCCTACAACACCATTTTCTAAAGTAGAGAGATAAAATATTTTTGTCGAATCATTGAGAACTGAAATATCTAGAATGTCTTTTGGTAAGAATGTTCCAGTGATACCGTTGTAGTTTCCCTCAGCGTCTTTTGTAAGAGATGCGTGATATGTTTCGATAGATCGAGATGAGGTGAGATATTGATCCAGTAATGCTTCACTGTTTTTTACAAAAAACGATCGATTTACTTTTGGGATTGTGGTGTTTGAAATTTTTTCTGGACTAATGATATCGAGAAATGTTTGATAAATATGTCCTGTTGCTTTGTCTTGATATCGTACTGCTTCAACTTTCTCAATTTTTTTTACATCTGATGTTGTGGTTGTTGCAGTTTGTTCTTGAATAAGTGGAATTTCTCTGTCGTTTAGAAATGTTCCATATCCGGTAGTTGGTTCAAATGATAGTTGTCTTAATTTTGGTATTTCTGTAGGAGTTGTGGGTGTTTCGTCGATAGTACCAGGCCCCTCATCGTTTGTCGGTGGAGTGTTTTCTGTGGTTTTTGAACCACCGAAAGTAAAGAAATCTCTAAACTTCAAACCTCCTCCGTCAGAAGTATTTTCTCCTGTGGTGTTTTGAGTGCCTTTGTTCATTAAAAGTACTCCAACACCTCCAATAAGAGACAGTATTGAAACAACAAGTATGATTGTAAGAATTTTTTTGTTCATATTCTACGGAGCTCTTTTTATAAATTTAATTCTATCTTTATATTTATCAACTGAAAAGTTTCCAATAGCTTGCCCTATTTTACCTGCTGGTCCATGTGAGTCCATTACTTTTCCTCCTCCGACATAAATAAGTACGTGACCGTTTTTTTCACCACCTCCTGCTTTCCATCCTAACAAGTCACCGTTTTTTAATGTAATACCATTTACGGTTGTGTTTGTAAGTGAAGTAACCGACTCAGCACCTGTAAAAATACTTGATGTTCCTCCATTTACAAAAGAGACACCTGCACACTGTAATACTCGGTTAACATATCCAGAACAATCAAGAAGAACTGTATTGTTTTGAATTTGTGTACCTTTTCCGCCCATTTGATAAGTTGTTTTTCCACTAAAACTACTTGCAATTTGAGGGATAGACGCAAGTCCACCTGATTGAGGACACATAATACCAAGACTTTGAGTTGTTTGAATGAAAGAAGTTGCGTTTGTAATCGGATCATTTGTATCTCCTTCAATTTCAATTGTCTGTCCCTGTATTGCGAAGTTGAATTTGACTAGGTTTGGGTTGACGGTGTTTAGGATCACATATGATGCAAGTACGATGAGTAGGCCCCATATTGCCTGCTGCATTTTTCCAAGTCCTTCTTCCTTGCCTGTCACCGCATCTGTTGACATGTACTGTATTCCTCCAAAAATAAGCATTACTACCGCCAATACTCCAGCAAACGACACAAAGAACGTAAACATTATTGAAAGATAGTCACCAAATGATTTTCCAGAGGCATTAAAAATTGATCCAAAAACAGGAAGTGGTGCAAGGAGTTTATATGTCTCACCTTCTCCTGGTTGGTTTTCGATTGTTGGGTTGGTTGGATTAAGAACTGCAGGGTTTGTATCTCCCGGTGTGGTGGTTGGTGATGTTGGTTGTCCTGTGGTGATTGTGATTGAAGGTGTTGTTTGAATTGCACCATTTAATGTATACACACCCTCTGCGACATATGTCTTACTAGGAAGAAGAATTGCTCCAGATGTGTATGTGCCACCATCTACTGAAATGGTGATATTTTGTTGATTTACTACCGGAGGAACTTGAGGAAGTGATACTTGTTCATATACTTTTACAGTGATTTGAGTTGTTCCAGAAATGGTAGGAGAATTTACCTTTATTTCCCAGTTGAAATTTCCATTTGGTGACGGTGATAAGTTTTCTGTTTGGAGAGTGATTGGAGTTCCTTGAGCGAAAGAAGTGTAAGGAAAAAGTGAAAGAGTACAAACTATTCCAACTGTTATTTTTTTGAGTGCAGAAATAAATGTATAACTTTTCATATGATTATTATAAGTTCACAAACAGTGTTTTTGTTGCTGATTGAAAAAGTTTTGAGATACTTTCGACGGTTATGGTAATTTTGCTTGATCCACCTGTCCCTCCTTTTCGAACTGGAAGTATGTTTTTTGGTGATTGATTTGAAACTGAAGCACCGTTTACATTCCATTTAAATTGAACATCACTATAAATAACATTTTTTGGAGAGAAGAAGTATGGCTCAGCAACAAGTGATGTTTCGTCGCTTGTCATTGTAAAAAGCTGACCAAGCTCCTTTTGGTAAAGTGTTCCATACAAAGGACTTTGTTCATAAAAAAGTATTTTGGGTTGACCAGGAACGATTGTTTCTTGTGCGGATGCCCCAGTAGGAATACTTACTCCAGACACCACAAGTCCCACCACCTCTTCTTTGTTTAAGTAATTGTGCTTAATTTCAAACGAGTCCTTTCCATATCCTGATGCAGCTTGATCGGAATTGAAATTTCTTTTCCAATTAAATACAAAATCTGAAGATTTTAATTTTGTTCCACCCGCACTTTTTATATTAGGTATTGCAGTAAATTTGAGAGTTGATTCTGAAGAAGGCAGTGCTTTTCCTTTGTAAAACGGTGGAGTGTATGAGTCTTTTACTTCCCAAAGTAGGTCGATTTCTGCAGGGCGAATCAAGATGTTTTTTGTAATTGTATCAAACCCGCTTCCACTAATAGATACTTGCACGTTTGTTGTTGTGCCAATGCCTCCAGTTGTTACTTTCAGGCTTTTTCCTCCAGTTTGGATACTTGGTGTGAGTTTACCGTTTACTGTCCAAGAAATAGTAGCCTTGTTGAGATCAAATGCAAAAGTTTGGAGTGTGATAGTGACTTGTTCGTTTGGTCCTGGAATTGAAGGTGAGAGTTTGACAGTGATATCTGTGTCTCGAATCACTGAAACGGTTTGTGCACTCACAAAGTGTGGTCCCACAAGTGAGAAAAGTATTAGATTTGCTACGATGAAAATTTTTTTCATTACTATTTATTATACTACGTAAACGAGAGCTGTCGTGTGTAAATAACAAAAACCCCGTTTCGGGGTTTTTGTTATTTACCTTCAGCTTGAGCAAGATCCTGTTTTGCTTTTTTAATTGCGAGAACTTGTGATGGGTCTGAAGTGATAATCATTTCCTCTGTTGGTGAGGCGAGTATTTTGAGTTGGACATGTTTGAGCCCTGCGAAGAATATTCCCTCTCCTACGTTTGACTCAAGGAGTCTAAATTTTTCCTCGTCTGTGAGATTGAATGTTTTTTGAAGAAGATCGATTGAACTCGGTGATTGCTTGAGAAGCATCTGAAGTGATGAGTTTGTCACAATAGGTACTCCGTATGGACTTCTCATAAAGTCCCCTACGTCTTGGGTGATTGTGCAAAGTCCGAGATAGTACTTTCTTCCTCGTTTTGCGATAGAGTA
>CAYWZM010000014.1:0-14344 GCA_964462355.1 uncultured Candidatus Saccharibacteria bacterium | reverse complement strand
ATGTGTAAGTGTGTCTTGGAATGCAGTCAGTGTCCAGTCGCCCATGTGATTATTTGCAGAAGACACAATATCAAAACCTGCTGTATGCAGTGCAGAAAGTACACGGGGTTCAAATCGAAATGAATACTTACTTCCAACGTTTTTTCCGTTTTCTGAAACTGGTCCTTCGAGATTGAGAAATGCAATATCGTAGTTTTTTATCTCAGGCAGATTTATAAAAAGTTGGTTAAAGTCATCGTTGAAATGTTTCTTTACAGAATTTTTTACTCCGCGATCAAACATACCATCTCCAAAAAAAATCATCTGGATTGGTTGAGGTATTTCTTTTTCTTTATTAGAGGAGATTGTTGATGGATATATGGACTGTGCGTAGCGAGTATGGTTGGGGACTAATACCACAACTGCTGTGACAAGTATGCATAGTGTTATTAATACATAATATTTTTTGTGCATAACGAATTAATTTGCCGGAATTTCTAAGATACCGTCTTTATTTACATGGATACCAGAATAAGAAAAATCTTCTTCTGAAAGCGTTCTTATGATTTCAATTGCTCCATTATTTTCATCTATAAATGGTACTCCTTGTGTTGAAATTCGTGTAGGAATGATTTTCCCTTGAACAAATTCACCTTCTGATGTAAGTGTTGCGTGCAATATAGCTGATACTCCAAGTGTACCCTTTTGACTAATTGTTTTTGTTCCAGAGAAAGCAAAATTTCCGAGTGAGTAGGCGATAAGTCTTTGTTTATATATTTCCATTCCTCGTAACACATGAGGACCTGAACCTAGTACAAGGTCCGCTCCTTCGTCTATTGCTCGTCGTGCAAACATTCTCAAATCACCACGATTTTCACCCATGTACCATTCTGTGGAATCAGGTATACGCATATACTCTTTTCCTTCTGCTCCGCCATGGAACACAACCACGACGATAGATGCGCGCTTTTCTGCTTCGTGAATGTGTTCTATAAGTTCATCAGTTTCAATCAAAGAAGGAGACCAGAAATAAGATGACGCACCAACAAATGCAACAGTACCTTCTGGTGTTTCTTTGTAGCGGATATCATTACGTCCACCAGCAGCAATCATGGATGTGAGCGCCACTAGTCTTTTTGTTTCTTCAAATCCTTCTTTACCAAAATCGTACGCGTGATTATTGGCAAGTGAAAGTACGTCAAAGCCACTTTTTTTAATTTCATCTAGAAACTCCTGTGATCCAGAAAAAAGATGACAACCAGAAAGTGCCTCATCGCATTTTGGTGTGCCCATCATTGAGAATGTTCCTTCAAGATTTCCAATCATGATGTCTGGAGATTCAAGATAGGGAAGTACCGAAGAAAAAAGGTTTTCGACAGGAAATTGGTTTTCGATGTGCGCAGGTACAATATCACCAACAAACCCAAATGTAATTTCATTGTCATTGTGCTCACCGAGAACGAGTCCGTCAGAATCATTTTTTTTGTCGATTGAAAGCGCAATAGGTGTTGGCTCAAAGCTACTTTTGAGTGCAAGCGCAACATGCGACATAAAAAAACCAGATACCATAACAAGTACTGTAAAAAACGCACCTTGTAACATTTTTTGTAACTGTGTTTTCATTTTTCTTATGCGGGTACGTAGTCGATGATCTGATGTTCAAGATCTGCGTTCGCTACTTTGATTCGAAGTGCATCACCGAGGTGAAATTTTTTCTTACTTTTCTTTCCGACAAGAGTCATGTGTTTTTCGTCAAATTCATAGAAGTCACCAGGAAGATCTTTGAATCGAATCATGCCTTCGCATTTTGTTCGCTTTTCTTCAACATAAAGCCCCCATTCTGTAATTCCTGTAATTACCCCGTCAAATACTTCTCCAATACGAGTAGACATGTATTCTACTTGTTTGTATTTGATACTTCCACGTTCTGCATCAGCCGCTTCTTTTTCTCGTCGTGATGAAAAAAGTGATACGTCTTCGTAATCTTTCCATGATGTTTTTTTGATTGAATGACCTCGCAGGTATTCATCGAGTAGTCTGTGCACCACAACGTCTGGGTATCGTCTGATGGGTGAGGTGAAGTGAGTATAAAATGAAAATGCGAGTCCAAAATGACCAATGTTTTTTGTTGAATATATCGCTTTTGCCATTGAGCGAATAATTACCGAATGAATTGTTTCTTTTTCAGGTTTTCCGTCAAGAGAATGAATAAGTGCATTGAGTGCCTTTGGTGATACCACTCCATTTTTTACAGGGAGTTCATATCCAAGTGACTTCAAGAAAAACACCAATGCATCAATCTTTTCCTTGCTTGGTTTGTCATGAATTCTATATACAAATACTTTTTCATCTTCGCCCTTTTTTGTTTTTCCAATATATTCGGCAACTTTTCTGTTTGCGATGAGCATGAACTCTTCAATCATTTTGTTTGTGTCGCCTCTGACTTTTCGGTGAACGTCAATTGGTACTCCTTTTGCATCGAGCGTAAAACGAACCTCATCTTGATCGAGTGAAATAGCTCCCATTTCAAAACGTTTTTTGGTGAGTTTTTTTGCTATAGAGTTTAAAATTGAAAGCTCTTTGAAATATAGACCGTCTTTGTTGTCGAGAATTTCTTGGGCTTCTTCGTAGGTAAATCGTTTATCGGAATGTATTATTGTTCTACCATACCATTCATCTTTCACGATACCATTTGCATCCATCACAAACACTGCACTCATTGTGAGTTTGTCAGTGTGTGGGTTCAGACTACATAAGTCATTTGAAAGTGCCTCTGGAAGCATTGGAATAGTTCGATCGACAAGATACACAGAAGTTGCTCGCTTCCGTGCCTCTTCATCGAGTCGTGTACCTGGTCGTACATAGTGAGAGACGTCGGCAATATGAATTCCGATTTCGTACGTACCATCATTTAAATCTTTGAATGACAATGCATCATCAAAATCTTTTGCATCTACCGGATCAATAGTAAATGTGGTCACACCTCTAAAGTCGCGACGCAAACTGATTTCATCTTCCGAGATTGGTCCCTTGAGTGCGTGCGCTTCATCGACCACGTCAGAAGGGAATGTTTCGTCGAAACCTTTTTCAAGCGCAATCGCAAGCATCTCCGCATCATTGTCTCCTTTTTTGCCGAGAACATGAGTGATTTCTCCTTCTGGAACGTTGTGTCGATTTTCCCACTTTGTAATTATTCCAAACACTTTTTCTCCAACATTGGCACCGCCTCGTAAGTGCGCAGGAATAAGGATTGGAGTGTACATCCTGTTGTCTGCCGGTGCGAGAAAATATGCACCGCCTTTTTCTTCGAGTATTCCAGAAAAGCCAAACTTTCCTCGAGAGATGATTTTTGTTACTTCACCAGAATACGGCATTCCTTTTTTGTGAGGATGAAGAATTATTTCTACAGTGTCTCCATGGAGTCCAGTGTTGAGAAATGTTGATTCGATATCGATTTTCTCATAGATTTTTAGAAGTTCTGGGTCAGACGGACGCACAAAACCACCGCCTTTTCGGGTGACGGTGAGTGTTCCTGTGAGTGTGTGGGGTGCTGTAAAATGAGCACCTTTTTTTTGAGAATGATTGCCCAAGACTCTTTTTGTAGGAGGAGTTTTTTTGTTCATTTATGGCTCATTTATAACACATTATTTCGATTTTTGATAGACCCTTGCAAAAACTCAAATACTCTGTTACTATGGACGACATGTTAATGATCAGATTACAACGCATTGGTCGCAAGAACGAAGCTCAATTTCGAGTCGTCCTTACCGATTCTAAGAACAGCACAAAAAGTGGTAAGTTTTTGGAAGTGCTTGGCTCATATAATCCAAAAGGGGGCGAAGCGATTTTTAAAAAAGATCGAGTTTCTCACTGGATGAAAAATGGCGCCCAAGCTTCTGAAACAGTCCACAACTTTCTCGTGAAGCAAGGAATTATCTCAGCGAAAACAAAAAATGTTCTCTCTAAGAAAACTCCAACAAAGAAAAAGAAAGAAAATAAAAAATCATAGCAATGCTATGATTTTTTATTTTATTCACATTGATAGTATATGTGTTGTTGCAACTAGATACATAGTTGATATAATAAAAAGATAGCAGTTGTGGTCGACGCACTGCATGAAGATTAACAACAAAATAGAGAAGAGAATACTATGATGGATAAAGAATTTCTCGAGTACGTTGTGAAGGCGTTGGTCGATAAACCAAACGAAGTGAAAATCGATCGGACCGTCGACGAAATGGGAGTGTTGATTACTCTTTCAGTTAACGCAGAAGATATGGGTAAAATAATTGGCCGACAAGGTAATACCGCGAAGGCAATTCGAACCCTCCTTCGAGTCATTGGAATGAAAAACAATGCACGCGTGAATTTGAAGATCAACGAACCAGAAGGTGGCAAAGGGAGTGCGCACGCATCTTCAGTTGACGCCGCAATGGAAGATTTAAAGGGAATATAAAATAGTTCTTGCACGACAGGGCAGAGAATTGTTTACAACAAATCACCACGAAAGTGGTGATTTGTTGTATGTATTGCTTTTTTTTGAATTGCATACTACAACTAATACTATAACGTATGAATTTTCACATCGTCACGCTTTTTCCGGAAACATTTGATTCATATATACACGAATCAATAATCGGACGCGCAATAAAAGAAAAGAAAATAAAATTATATTTTTATAATCCTCGTGATTTTGTGACGGGGAAATTTAAACGTGTATGGCCCGACGGGAATGTCTCGCGGATTGTTGATGATAGACCGTTTGGAGGAGGGCCAGGTATGATTTTACGTGCAGAACCTGTTTTGAAAGCAATTGAAAAAGCTGTTTCAAAATCAAAAGGTAAAACTAAGATTATTTTTCTGAGTCCTTCTGGTACAATGTTTGATACTGCGTACGCGAAAAAAATGGTAAAAAATACATTTACTGATATTGTATTTATTTGCGGAAGATATGAGGGTGTTGATGCGAGAGTTAAGAAGATTTTTAAAGCAGAAGAAGTCTCAATTGGTAATTATGTACTTACAGGAGGGGAGCTTCCTGCAATGGTAATGATAGATAGTATTTCTCGACAAATTGAGGGAGTTCTCGGAAATTTTAATTCACGAGAAGAAGAGCGTGCCTCGTCGAGTGATGTCTATACAAGACCAGAGGTTCTGGAATGGAAAGGAAAAAAGCACAAAGTTCCCAAAGTGCTACTTTCAGGCAATCACAAAGAAATAGAGGAATGGAAAAATAACAAAAAATAAAAATGCCAACCTAAAAGGGTTGGCATTTTGAATAGTTACTTGCACGATTTACACAATATATATTTTTCTTAAGTTCTTTAGTTTAATCATTTTTGGGTCTTTACCCGCAATGATAAAGTCTTTGTTTATATCTGTGATTACTGTTGTTGGATCAACTGTAACAGTGCAATTAAAAATGAACCAAAGGTACTTGATCTTTACTAATTTTGCCTCACTTTGCGCAGAGTGGGTTACGTTCAGTATGTCTTCTATTTTCATGTGGGGATGTGTTTATTTCAGAATAGCATGCATATATTGACTTGTCAAGTATTTTATGATATACTTCCTTCAAAAGAACATATATGGCATCACTTACACAAACTGCAAAGAATACTGTAAGCTTTGCAGATTCAGTGCTCAAATTCTTGTTTGGGTACATAGAGAGATTGTTTACAGTAAATATACCCAAACAGTACAAATGGATGACCTCCGTCTATTATCCCACCGCAAAATCGTGGGTAAGTCATCCACGATTGTCTCATCCCAATCAAGGAGTTTCAGCTTTTTTGAAAGGAATTGTTGCCGGGGTTGTAGCTCTACTAGGAGTAATCCTTGTAATAATTCTTTGGATCTGGTGTTTTATTAGATCTTTGGTCAAGTAAGGTATGGGCCTCGCGTATGCGCGAGGCCCTTTTTTATTGAGGGGGGGGGACGGTTTGACACATATGCTGATTTGGAATATACTGTGAGTGATTGAAATTGATTGAGTAGTTGGTGACTTCAATCTTTTATAAGCAATTAATTAGCCGATTAGATTGCTAAAAAAAGTTAATAACATTTATAAGTTAGCCTTGAAAACAGTAAGGTAGTTTTTACTACCCACTCTTTTTCGTTTTATAGAAATACATTTATGGCACGTACCACAAAGGCACGAGAAAAGAAATTTTTCTCAAAATACAAGAAACCACTTGTAGAATTTCCTAACTTACTAGAAACTCAAGTCAACTCATTTCGTTGGTTTGTTGAAGAAGGTCTTCGAGATGTCTTCAAAGAATTTTCTCCAATCAATGATTATTCGGAGAAAAAATTTCAACTCGAATTCGTCTCATTCACTCTTTCAGAACCAAAACATGATGAGCACTACTCAAAAGTAAACAAGCTTTCATATGAAGGTCAATTGAAAGCTCGAGTAAAACTTATTAACAAAGTCATTGGTGGACCATCAAAGGAACAAGAAATTTTCCTTACAGATATTCCGCTCATGACAGCACACGGTACATTTATCATAAACGGAGTTGAGCGTGTTATTGTTCCACAGCTCGCACGAAGTGCCGGTGTCTTTTTTACTGACCTTGAAATAAAAGGAAAGAAATTTTTTGGTGCAAAAATTATTCCTGCTCGAGGTGTGTGGATCGAAATTGAATCAGATGTAGATGGAACACTCTATGTTCGTATCGACAAAAAACGTAAATTCCCAATTACGTCTCTTCTTCGTGTGTTGGGATTCCACACTGACGAAGCAATTCTCAAGCTCGTACAAGGCAACGAAGCTTTTGAAAAATTGATGAAAATTTCTATTGAGAAGGATTCGGCTAAAACTCTCAATGACTCATATATCGAAATCTATAAGCGTCTTCGAGATGGTGATCTTGCAACACCAGACAACGCAAAAGAATTTATCGACACACTCTTTTCTCCAGAAAGATATGATCTTTCACCTGTAGGACGATTTTCACTCAACAAGCGTTTTGGAAAGGGGACTGAAAAGAAAGATCTCGAACACCGCACTCTTACAAAAGAAGATGTGGCGTTGATTGTAAATCATGTACTTACTCTTAATGCAACACCAGGTGCAACTGCAGACGATATTGATCATCTTGGAAAGCGACGTGTCCGATTTGTCGGAGAAATGCTTCAAGGAAAAGTTCGTGTAGGTATGACACAAATCAAGCGAAACATTCAAGATAGAATGTCTACTATTGATGTGACAAGCGCGAGGCCAATCCAGATCATCAACCAACGTCCACTTCAAGCTCGAATAAAAGAGTTCTTCACTACTAACCAGCTTTCGCAATTTATGAACCAAGAAAATGTCTTGGCGGAAGTTGAACACATCCGAACTCTTTCTGCACTTGGTCCAGGAGGTCTCACACGTGAGCGTGCAGGTCTCGAAGTACGTGACGTGCATACATCACACTACGGAAGAGTATGTCCAATCCATACACCAGAAGGTCCAAACATTGGTCTTATTTTGCACTTGTCATGTTATTCACGTGTAGATGATTTTGGAATTATTGAAACTCCATATGTAAAAGTTAAGAATGGAAAAATCACAGGTGAAGTGGTGTACATGAATGCACTTGAAGAAGAAAAATACAACATTGCGCACGCAGGTGTGCGCTATGATGAAAAGGGAAATCTTCTTGATGAAAAAGTTGAAGCTCGTGTAAAAACAGAGCCAGGTCTTGTTGATCGAAATGAAATTGATTTTATTGATATTGCAACAAACCAAGCATTCTCAATCGCAACATCAATGATTCCATTCTTGGAACACGACGACGCAAACCGTGCACTCATGGGAAGTAACATGCAAAAACAAGCACTCCCATGTATTGTCCCTGAAGCACCACTTGTTGCAACAGGTATCGAAGAAGTTGCATCACGAGACTCAGGACGTGTAGTACTTGCAAAAGAAGACGGAGTCGTGACTCATGTAGACGGAAAGAAAATCATTATTGAAGGAAAGTCAGGAAAGGGTATCACATATCCACTCGTTGCATTTTCTCGAACAAACAACTTCGCAGCATTCCATCAGCGACCAAGTGTGAACCTTGGAGATAAAATTAAAAAAGGTGATGTTATTGCTGATACATCAACATCAGACAACGGACAAATTGCTCTTGGGCAAAATGTGTGTGTTGCCTTTATGTGTTGGAACGGTAACAACTACGAAGACGCGATCATTCTCTCAGAGCGACTTGTAAAGAATTCAAAGTTTACTTCTATCTATATTGAAGAATATATTTGTGCTGTTCGAGATACAAAACTTGGACCTGAAGTAACTACTCGCGATATTCCAAACGTGGGTGAAGCAAAACTCAAAGATCTTGATGAAGATGGTGTGATTCGCGTTGGAGCAGAAATTCGTGAAAACGATATTCTCGTTGGAAAAATTACTCCAAAAGGAGAAACAGAACTTACTCCAGAAGAGCGATTGCTTCGATCTATTTTTGCTGAAAAAGCTCGAGACGTAAAAGATACATCACTTCGACCTGAACACGGAAAGCGTGGTCGTGTTATAGGTGTCAAAATTTTCTCACGTGATCAAGGTCACCAGCTTGAATCAGGTATTATCAAAAAAATTGTGATTGAAGTTGCACAAATTCGAAATATTTCTGTGGGAGACAAACTCGCAGGACGTCACGGAAACAAAGGTGTTATTTCAACAATCTTGCCTGAAGAAGAAATGCCTTACATGGCAGATGGAACTCCTGTGGATGTAATTCTTACACCACTTGGTGTGCCTTCACGTATGAACCTAGGTCAGATTCTTGAAATGCATCTTGGATATGCCGCACACACACTCGGATATCAAGCTATTGTTCCACCATTTGGAGGAGCAACTATTGATGAAATTAAGGGTGAACTCAAAAAAGCAGGATTTCCAGAAAACGGAAAAGTAACTCTCTACGACGGACGAACAGGTGAAGCATTTGAACAAGACATTGCTGTAGGATACATGTATGTTCTTAAATTGCACCACATGGTGGAAGACAAGATTCACATGCGTTCGATTGGTCCATACTCACTTATCACACAGCAACCGTTGGGAGGTAAGGCTCAAGGTGGAGGTCAGCGATTTGGAGAAATGGAAGTGTGGGCACTTGAAGGATATGGAGCATCACACGCACTCCGGGAAATGCTCACTATTAAATCAGACGATATCAAAGGTCGATCAGCAACATTTGACAGCATTATCAAAGGTGAAGAGATTAAAGATCCAGGTATACCAGCATCATTTAATGTGCTCCTCAATTATTTGAGAGGACTTGCGCTCGATGTTGATTTGCAAAAGAAAGACGATCAAGGTCGCTAATCACGTATTATTTAATCACTACCTTAAACAATTATGAATTCAAAAACTATCGACACAACAGACTTTGATCAAATCAGTCTGAAGCTCGCATCACCAGAGAGAATTCGCGAGTGGTCATATGGAGAAATCACAAAACCAGAAACAATCAACTATCGAACTGGTCGTTCAGAACGAGGTGGACTTTTCGATGAAAGAATTTTCGGACCAGAAAAAGATTACGAATGTTATTGTGGAAAATATCGCCGAGTTCGCTACAAGGATATTGTGTGTGAAAAATGTGGAGTTGAAGTGACCGAATCAATCGTTCGCCGAAAGCGAATGGGGCACATCGAACTTTCATCACCAGTTGCGCATATTTGGTTTCTTCGAGGTGTACCATCACGAATGTCTATTTTGATGAACACACCGATCGCAGATCTCGAAAAAGTAATTTACTTTGCGGGATATATGATCACAAAGGTCAATCAAGAAGAAAAAGAATCTATCTTGAAAAATCTTGAAAGTGAATATAAGTCAAAAGTAAAAGGTGCAAACGACGAAGCTGATCGTGAAAAACTCAAAGAGCTTTTGATGGGTGCAAAAAAAGAAATCGCTGACATCTACGAAGGAAAGGTGTTGAATGAAATTTCATACCATCATTTCTCATTGAAATACGGTACATGTTTTGAGGCACAAATCGGTGCTGAAGCAATTTACAATATTTTCAAAAATATGGATCTTGCAAAGCTCAAAACAAAAACTGAGCAAATGATTGAAACTGCAAGTTCACTTGAGAAGGAAAAGCTTCACAAGCGTCTCGCACTTCTTCGATCAATGATCCATGCGAATATTCGTCCTGAGTGGATGTTTCTTTCTGCGCTTCCTGTTATCCCACCACTTCTTCGCCCAATGGTGGCACTTGATGGTGGACGACATGCAACTTCAGATATCAACGATCTTTATCGACGAGTTATCAACCGAAACAATCGTTTGAAGAAACTAAAAGAAATCGGAGCACCTGATGTTATTTTGCGTAACGAAAAACGTATCCTTCAAGAAGCAGTTGATGCGCTTATCGACAACTCAATTGCATCACAAAGTGATTCTCAGGCAATGAGTCAGTCACAACGACGAGCACTCAAATCTCTTTCTGATAACTTGAAATCAAAACAGGGTCTTTTCCGTCAGAATCTTCTTGGAAAACGTGTGGACTATTCTGGACGTTCTGTGATTGTTGTTGGTCCTACACTCAAACTCAATCAGTGTGGTTTGCCAAAGCATATGGCACTTGAACTTTTCCGACCATTTGTTATTTCAAAACTTATCGCAAATGAACGAGCACACAATATTCGTGGTGCAAACAAACTCATCGAAGAAGGAGATCCAGATGTATGGGCATACCTCGAAGAATCAATTCAAGGTAAGTACGTACTCCTAAACCGTGCGCCAACGCTTCACCGTCTTGGTATTCAAGCGTTCAATCCTACACTTATTGAAGGAAATGCTATTCAAGTACACCCACTCGTATGTCAGGCGTTTAACGCGGACTTCGACGGAGACCAGATGGCGGTATATCTTCCACTTTCAGTAGAAGCACAAGCTGAAGCACGTGATCTTATTGCTGCTAATAAAAACCTCTTGAAGCCAGCTTCAGGAGATCCAATTGTGCACCCACGTATGGATATGGTGCTTGGATCATACTGGATGACTAAGTCTGTTGATGGAGACAAAGGAGAAGGAAGAGTATTCTCAAGTCCAAATGAAGCACTCACTGCATATGACTACGGTCAAATCGGCATGCGTGCAAAAATCAAAGTACTTCCAACTGATAAACAAAAATACAGTAAATTCGAAGGAAAACTCTTCGAAACATCACCAGGACGACTTATGTTCAATACAATTCTTCCTGAAGATTTCCCATTCGTAAACGAAGAAATGACACAAAAGCGATTGTCATCTCTCGTGGATGAACTTATCGGACAATACGGAATTGATAATACTCCAAAAGTTCTTGATGCAATCAAGCAATTTGGATATACCTATGCAACACGTGCAGGTGTGACATGGAGTCTTGATAGTGTACGAGTTCCAGATGAAAAGAAAGAAATTATTTCACAAGGACGAAAAGAAGAACTCGAAGTTATCGGTCAATTTGAAGAAGGTCTTCTTTCAATAGAAGAAAAATACCAAAAGCTTATTGAAATCTGGGGTCACAAAAAAGCAGAAATTGAAAAATTCATTCCTGGAACACTCGAGAAAAATAGTTCTACATACGACATGATTATTTCAGGAGCGCGTGCATCTATGGGATCACTTTCACAGATGTCTGGTATGAAAGGTCTTATTCAAAACACTCAAGGTAAAACTATTGAGTTCCCAGTTATTCCGTCATTCATCGAAGGACTTTCTCCGCTTGAATACTTCATCACTACACACGGTTCTCGTAAAGGACTTGCTGACACCGCTCTTTCAACTGCAAAGGCCGGATATCTCACACGACGTCTTGTTGATGTGTCACAAGATGTGATGATTACCGAAAAAGATTGCGGAAGCAAAGAAGGAAAGCGACTCACAAAAGACAACATTTCAGGAGTTGAAATTCCACTTTCAAAAAACATTCGCGGACGTGTCACTGCTGAAGATGTCAAAGATGCATCAGGAGCTGTACTCTACAAAAAAGGAACACTCCTTACAAAGGAAGATGCGTCTATTGTAGAAAAGGCAGGAGTAGAATCTGTGCTTGTTCGATCACCACTTACATGTAAGACACATTATGGTATTTGTCAGATGTGTTATGGTCTTGACCTTGGACGAAACAATCTTGTAAGGCCAGGTGAAGCGGTAGGAATTATCGCTGCGCAAGCGATTGGAGAACCAGGTACTCAGCTTACACTTCGAACATTCCACGCTGGAGGTGTTGCGGGAGTTGATATTACACAAGGTCTTCCACGTATCGAAGAAATCTTCGAACAACGCTCGCCAAAAAATCCTGCAGTTGTATCTCACACAAAAGGTGAAATACTTGAAATCAGAAATAATGGTAAAGAAAAAATTATCGTTGTTCTCTCAGATTCAAAGGGTGATGGAAAATCAAATCAGATGGAATACACTGTAGCGTTCCGAAGAAATCCAGTTGTCAAAGTTGGACAACAAGTTATTGCGGGTGAATTGCTCACTGATGGTTCTGCTGATATTGAAGAAATCTTCAAATATGGAGGACAAGAGCTTGCAGAAGAATACATCATTCGAGAAATCTTGAAGGTGTACGAACTCCAAGGAGCATCAATTTCACGAAAGCATATCGAAATCATTATTCGACAAATGTTCTCTCGTAAGAAGATTAAAGACGCAGGAGAAAGTTCATTTTCAGTTGGAGATGAAGTTGAATCAATCGAACTCGATGAAGAAAATGAACGTATTCGAAAAGAAGGAGGAAAAGAAGCAAAAGGCGAGACAATTATTCTCGGTATCACAAAGGTATCGCTTACAACAAAGAGTTGGCTCTCTGCGGCATCATTCCAAAACACAAACCGAATGCTTATCAACAACGCTATGAAGGGTGGAATTGATACTCTTCGTGGCTTGAAAGAAAATGTTATTGTAGGACGACTTATCCCTGCGGGAACTGGGTTCGAAAAGAATAATGACGAGAGTGTAAAAGAATAAGTAGGTGCGTGCAATGTGTCCACAACTGCATATCTCACAGTACACAACAGCCAAACGGCTCATTGGTGTACGGAATGAGACATATTTATAGAACTACATGTATTCACCAGTAGATCAAATTAAAGAACGACTTTCAATTGTTGATGTAGTGGGTTCGTATATAAAACTCGAACCTGCAGGCATCAATATGAAAGCTCGGTGTCCGTTCCACAATGAACGAACTCCCTCATTTTTCGTGTCGCCGGCACGAGGGAGTTTTCATTGTTTTGGGTGTGCAAAGGGTGGAGACATGTTTACTTTTATTCAAGACATTGAAGGTGTTGATTTTTCTGGTGCACTCAAACTATTGGCACTTCGTGCAGGTGTAGAACTTACTTCAACTTTTGACAAGAAAGAAAAAGATGAAAATGAAGTACTGTATCGATTACTTGATGATGCCACAACATATTTCCAAAATAATCTCGAAGAATATTTTCACGGAAAGGAGTATCTTCGTTCTCGAGGAATTCTTCCAGAGAGTGTGAAGTCATTTAGAATTGGCTATGCAAAAGATGAGTGGCGATCACTTTTGAACTTTTTGGTAGCAAGAAAATATTCACCAGAAGATATTGAGAAAGCAGGACTCATAATCAAGAGTGAAAAAGGATTTTACGATAGATTCAGGGGAAGGATTATGTTTCCGATTGCAGACCGCCAGGGTCGGATAGTTGCATTTTCGGGAAGAGTATATCCTTCAACAAATGATGAACGAGTTGCGAAGTATGTAAATTCTCCAGAAACAGTGCTGTATAACAAATCACTGATACTCTATGGCTATGACAAAGCAAAACAAGCAATCCTTAGATCAAAGCGCGCAGTGGTGGTAGAAGGTCAAATGGATCTCGTGCTTGCGCATCAGACAGGTACACACGAGACAGTTGCTGTATCTGGTACTGCATTGACTGATCAACATCTATCTTTGATTAAACGATTTTGCGATGTACTTATACTTTGTTTCGACTCAGACAATGCTGGAATAAATGCAGTGACGAAAAGTACCGAAAAAGCATTGGCGCAAGGGTTTGATGTTCGAGCAGTACACCTACCACAAGGTATGGATCCTGCGGATGTCATCAAAGAAGATCCAGAGAAATGGAATAATGCGCTTCTCTCATCGACACATATCATAGATTTTTTCTTAAATGTTATTTTGGAAAAAGAGCATGATATACGAATTGTTCGAAGGGAAGTTTCGCAAAAAGTACTACCGTATATAGCGCATATTTCAGACAGAATTGACCGAGCGCATTTTATTCAAGAAGTCGCAAAGAAGATGGGGCTGTCATCTGATGTAATTTCTAAAGAGGTAGACAGGATTGGAAGAGTTGGGTCGCCACCACATGTGACACTTAAAACAAT
>CAYWZM010000013.1:0-14653 GCA_964462355.1 uncultured Candidatus Saccharibacteria bacterium | reverse complement strand
AAGGTGATGAAAATGCTCCATATGATGAAGAATCAAGAAAGATTTGGATGAGTCTTGGCGTGCCTGAGCATCGAATTTATGCGCTTCCAGCAGACGACAACTGGTGGAGTCCTGGCGATAATGGACCTTGCGGACCATGCAGTGAAATGTTTTATGACATGGAAGGTGAGATAGGTGATTTGTCGAAAGATGAATTTATTGATGCTGTAAAAAAAGAGAGAATCATTGAAATTTGGAATGATGTGTTTATGGAGTACGAAAAGAAAGACGGAAAGGTTGTTGGTAAACTCGTACAGAAAAACGTAGACACTGGTGCAGGTCTTGAGCGAATCACAGCAGTAATGCAAGGGAAAAAAACAGCATACGAAACTGATATTTTTGCACCTGTGATTCAGATGATCAAAACTCATTCATTAAAGTATGATGAACGCAATGCACGGATTATTGCAGACCATATACGAGCAAGTGTTTTTTTGATTGGTGACGGAGTGATTCCTGGAAACAAAGATCAGGGATATGTATTGCGCCGCCTTATTCGTCGTGCAAGTGTGCACGCGCGAGCACTTGATTTGCCAAAGGAGTTTATTGTTGACCACATTGCAAATTACTACTCAGAAAATTATAAGCAAATATATCAAGAAGTTGGCGAGTCTCATGTTGAAGAAACAATTCGTACTGAATGTAGAAAGTTTGAATCCACTCTAGAACATGGACTTAAAGAGTTTAAAAAAGGAGTTGATGCATTTACGCTTGCTACCACATATGGTTTTCCAATTGAACTCACGCTTGAGCTTGCAAAAGAAAATGGAATTGAAATTGATATAAATGAGTTCAATACTAAAATGGCTGAACATCAGAAACTTTCTCAAACTGCAAGTGCGGGAATGTTTAAAGGTGGCCTTGCAAACCACAATGAAAAAACAATCCGACTCCACACTGCACACCATCTTCTTCTTTCTGCGCTTCAAGAAGTGCTTGGCAAAGATGTAAAACAACGTGGAAGTAATATCACCGAAGAACGACTTCGAATGGATTTTGTCTTTGATCGAAAAATGACTGATGAAGAAAAGAAAAAAGTTGAAGATATGGTCAATAACTATATTTCACGTGAACTTAATGTTGTTCGACGCGAAATGCCACTTCATGAAGCAGAACAACTCGGTGCTGAAATGGAATTTGGAGCAAAATATCCTGAGATGGTTTCAGTGTATTTTATTGAAGACAAGGATGGAAATAGTGTTTCAAAAGAATTTTGTGGTGGACCACATGTGGCAAACACAAAAGAGCTTGGTCACTTCACAATTCAAAAAGAAGAAGCATCATCTTCTGGTGTTCGTCGAATAAAAGCAGTCTTGAGCTAACTATTTTTTGAACGACGTGTAGTTTTTCAACGACTCAGATTTCATATTTTTAGTTTTTCGTTTTACAATATAACTATCTATGGGTCTTTTTTCACGTTCACACAAAGAATCACATAATGCATTGCTTATTGATGTAGGTAGTGGAAGCGTTGGAGCTTCGCTCGTTTCGTATTCCTATACAAAAGACGGCAAGGAAGAAAAACCGCATATTCTGTATTCAGTACGCAAGCCATATTCGTTGACTGAGTCAGCATCATATGATCAGCTTGTTGGTCTCATGCAAAAGACACTGAAGGAAACTCTTGGAATGATTCATGACGCACAAGTAGTATTACCAGACAAAGTATATGCCGTACTCTCTGCGCCGTGGTACGCATCTCAAACTCGCACAATTGTATACAACAAAAAGCCTGCATTTGTAGTGACTGAAAAGTTAATCAATGAACTCACCAAAAAAGAAATAGATTTTTTCAAAGAATCCCTCGCTAAGCAAGTAGAAGGAGAGTCGTATATAATTGAAAGCACAACTCAGGCAATAACGCTCAATGGATACTCCTTGCATGATCCAATCGGTAAAAAAGCAGAAGAAATGACTATTTCTTTATTTGTTAGTCTCAGTCCACGCCATGTCATAGATGCAGTTCACGAAGAAGTCGAGCGTGTATACCGTTTGAAAAAAATTCAATTCTCATCTGGTGGAGCATGTAGTTTTGTGGCACTTCGCGATTCTTTCCCGAGCGAAGAGTCATTTATGATTGTGTCTGTTGGGTCAGAGGTGACTGATGTGGTACTTGTTCGCAATCATATACTTTCGACATCGTTTACATTTCCAAAAGGCACACATAGTGTATATAGAACGATTGCAAATTCACTTTCGCTTGATGTAAAAGAGGCAAAAACACGGGCACTGCTTTGTGAGAATGGTCATGCATCACCTGAAATGACTCGTACGATTTCACCACTTCTCGACGGAGCAAAAAATGAGTGGACAGAAATGTTTTCGAAGACACTTGCAGAATTCGTAAATGATTTGTCAATTCCTCATACAGTTTTCGTTCTCGCACCAGAAGAGCTTTCGTGTTGGTATAAAGATACACTTATAAACGAACCATTTCACCAATACACACTCACTGAAAAAGATTTTAATGTTATACTTGTAGAAAATGAGACTCTTCATGAGTATTTAGTTTTTGATGAAGGTGTTATTAAGGACTCTTTCATGTCACTACAGTCTCTTTTTATTAGAAGATATCTTGAATCATAAAATTAGATTATGAATAGAAACATACTTCAAGACATAAAACCACTTACAAGCACCGGAAAACGCGGTGTGATTAGTGAGTTTAAGCAAAAAGACGAATATGTTCCTCAGCGAGCTAGTGTGGTAACTGAGCGCCCAGAATATCAAAACATGCGCCCAGCTCCTCAGTTGTATGATGAAGACGGTCACCATAAATCAAAAAAAGGTATTTGGATCGTAACAATTGCTGCACTTGTTGGCTTGTTTGTTGCTGTCTCTTTTGTATTCAAAGGTGCAACGGTTTCGGTTACCCCCAAGAGTCAACATGTGACAATCGATGATTCGTATTCTGCAAAAAGTGGCGGAAGTGATTCTGATCTTACTTTTGATTTGGTTGAAATAAAGGAAGAAGTATCTACAGATATTGAAGCAACAGAGACAAAAGAAGTTTCTCGAAAAGCAACAGGAAAAGTAACACTGTACAATAAAACCACCTCTTCACAAGCGCTTAAAATTGAAACACGTCTTGAAACAAAAGATGGAAAAATTTTTAAAACTGACAAAGCAATTACTATTCCAGCAGGAAAAAATACATCAGGAAAAGTAACCCCAGGTCAAATTGAAGTTGCAGTGACTGCGGATCAGCCAGGTGAAGAATACAATATTGGACCTTCAGATTTTGTGATTTTTGGTTTTAAAGGAACATCAAAGGCAAATTCATTTTCTGGCCAATCAAAACAATCAATGTCTGGTGGTTTTAAAGGAACCGAAGCTAATTTATCTGATGAGGAAAGGGCGTCTGTTAAAGAAAAGCTTACAGAGGAACTTAAAAATTCTCTAATGACCAAGGCAATTGCACAAGTTCCGGCAGAATTTATCTATTTTGATGATGGCGTATTCTTTAGTCCATCCGAAGCACTTGTTGTGTCAAAAATTGATGGAAAAGTAAAAGCCACACTTCCTGGAACATTGTCAGTCGTACTATTTAATGAAGGTAAATTCACAAGATATCTAGCCAAAGAAAATATTTCTGCATATGATAGCTCAGATATTGTCGGTCAAGGAATCAAGGGGCTTGTATTTAAGATGAAAAACAAGGAGCAACTCAATCCGAAGGAAGCAAAGGATATTTCTTTCGCACTTTCTGGTGAGATTGATTTTGTATGGAGTGTCAACACAGATACTCTCAAAGATGCGCTAATAGGGAAAAAGAAGAAAGAATTTCCGACTATCCTCTCAACTTTTCCTGCAATAGAAAGTGCAGAAGTCTCGCTTAATCCAATTTGGATGACTGCATTTCCAACAAATAAAAAGGATATTACTATAAAGCTTATACCAATCGGAGATACACCAAATGAATAAATTGACCTTTTCATGGTGTTCTGGTATTATCTCTATATCTCAATGAGTGAAAACAAAAACGAAAAATTAGCTACCGTAGAAGGTCACATAACCGAAGCATTACCGAGCACTCTTTTTAGAGTAGAAACATCGGACGGTAAGGAAATCTTGGCGTATCTTTCAGGCAAGATGAGAATGAACCGTATCAAGGTTCTCGTAGGAGACAGAGTTGAGCTTGTTATTGATCCATATGGAGGCAAAGGGCGTATTGTGCGACGTGGATAACAGAAGGGCTTGCATTATTTTTAATTTTAAGTTATTATCATTGGACCGATTAGGTTGTGTATAGACACACTAAATTAAGGGACATAATCCCTTAGTTTTACGTTGTATACCCAATAGATTTGTTATGAAAGTCAAAGCTTCAGTAAAAAAAATGTGCGATAAATGCAAAATGGTCAAAAGAAAGGGCCATCTTCGTGTTATTTGTGAAAATCCTAAACATAAGCAAAAACAATAATTATTATGAGAATCCTAGGTATTACAATTCCAAACGAAAAACGATTAGATATTGGGCTTACAGCACTTTACGGTATCGGTATCTCTCGAGCACGAAAGATTCTTGATCAAGTAAAGATTGAACACAATCGAAAGTCAAAAGACCTCACTGCAGATGAAGAAAATCAGATTCGAAAGGTGGTTGAAGAACTCAAGATAGAAGGTAACCTCAAGCGCGAAATCAGTGCAAACATCAAGCGACTCCGAGACATCAAAGCATATCGAGGTGTACGTCACATGAGAGGATTGCCAGTAAACGGTCAGCGAACAAAAACAAACTCTCGAACAGTTCGAGGTAACGTTCGAAAGACTATGGGAAGTGGACGACGAAAGGTTGAGAAGACATAATCATATACTATTTAAACTAACTAAGATTTTTACGATCAATGGGTAAGAAAAAAATCATAACTAAAGATGGCGCAGAAGAAACAGTTGCAAAAACAGCACCTGTGTCTTCAAAGACTCCAAAAAAGAAGATCACAGCAGTGACTCTTCACATCGAAGCAACATTTAATAACACAAAATCAGTTGTTGCCGACAAAGACGGAAATACTCTTTTCTGGTCTTCAGCTGGATCACTTGGATTCAAGGGTGCAAAGAAAGGTACTCCTTTTGCTGCTTCAAAAGTAGGAGAAGTGCTTGCTGAAAAAGCTCAAGCTCTTGGAATTAAGGAATTTGATGCAATTATTCGAGGTGTCGGTTCAGGACGTGAGCCAGTTATCCGAGGATTTATGTCACGAGGATTTGAACTTACAGGAGTAAAGGATATGACACCGGTACCACACAATGGACCAAAGTCTAAGAAGCCACGACGCGTATAACACTAATTTATTACTACTATGATACACGGACCAAAATACAAACTTTGCCGACGACTCGGATCACATGTGTTTGAAAAATGCCAAACACAAAAATTCGTACAGTCTGAAGCTAAAAAAGGACTCAAAAAAGGAAAGCGCCCAAAAGCTCTTTCTGATTTCGGCACACAACTTCTCGAAAAGCAGCGAATTCGATTTTCATACGGAGTAAGTGAAAAGCAATTTTCTAATTACGTAAAAAAGGCAACTCATGGCCAAGGTTCAGCAACTGAAAAGCTCTATGAATCTCTCGAAACACGACTCGACAATGTAGTATATCGTCTTGGTCTTGCTCACACTCGCGCACTTGCTCGACAAGTTGTCTCTCATGGACACATTATGGTAAACGGTGTGAAAACACGTGTGCCATCATACCAAGTAAAGATTGGTGATACTGTTTCTATCCGCGAAGGAAGTAAAAAATCAACACTTTTTAATAGTCTCGAAACGAAATTGAAAGATTATTCATGGCCGAATTGGCTCAAGTTTGATATTGCCAAGGGTGAGGCAGTAGTCGAAGGAAAGCCACGAAATGCAGATGGTGTGCTTAATTTTAACACTGTGCTCGAGTACTATAGTCGTTAGTCTCGTCTCAGCCGCCCACTTTTTATTAAGCGTGTAGCAACATAATTATGTCTGACTATAAAATAATTTTACCATCAAAGCCTCGAATCGTTCTTGAAGAAGGAACAAAGGGTGTATATGAAATAGACGGTCTTTATCCAGGGTATGGTCATACTCTTGGTAATTCTCTTCGACGTATTATCCTTTCATCACTTCCTGGTTCAGCGATTACTCTTGTGAAAATTGACGGAGTATCGCACGAATTCTCAGTTATGGATGGTGTGAAAGAAGATGTGATAACCATCTTACTCAACCTCAAAAAAGTTCGTTTCAAAGTAAGTTCTGATGAGCCACAAATTGTTTCTCTTTCAGTCAAAGGGCCAAAATCAGTTACTGCAGCAGATATAAAGGCAGGTGGACAAGTTGAAATCCTCAATCCAGATTTGCATATTGCGGAAATCACTTCAAAAGCATCTCTCGATATTGAAATGACAGTTGAAAAAGGTTTGGGATTTGTTCCAAAAGATATTCACCAAAAAAGTAAGGTAGATGTAGGAACAATTGCACTTGATGCAATATTCTCTCCAGTTCGACGAGTACACTATGAAGTAGAAAACATGCGTGTTGGCGACAAAACAAACCACAACCGTTTGCGCATTGGTATTGAAACAGATGGAACAATTGATCCACGAGAAGCACTTGAGAGATCAATTTCAATCATGATCGAACAACTTCAAGCAGTTGTAGACTTCAAACCAACTCACACTCCGGAAATTAGTTCAACTGAAGATTTTGTGCCGTCTGTCGAAAAAGAATCTAAAGAAGATATGTCAGACGCAATGAAGACTCGTATTGATACACTTGATTTATCAACACGAACAATGAATGCACTCCAAGCTGCAAACATTCGAACAGTTGGTGGAATTGCACGAAAAAAGGTTGAAGATCTCCTTGAAATCGACGGAATTGGAGACAAAGGTATCGAAGAAATTAAAGACGTGCTCAAAAACTTCGGTATCTCACTAAAAGATTAATTATTAAATAAGCACGAGATATATGAGACATCATAATTCAGTTAGAAAATTTGGAAGAACATCAAATGGACGACGAGCTCTATTGAAATCACTCGCTCTCGCGCTTATTAACCATGGGCGAATCGAGACAACAGAAGCAAAGGCAAAAGAACTCCGTCCATACGTGGAAAAGCTTGTAACTAAGGCAAAGGACAATTCTGTCGCATCAAAGCGATTGATCATTCCACGCCTTATGAACCGAAAAGAGGAGTCAAAGAAGCTTTTTGAAGAAATCGCTCCAAAATATAAGGATCAAAAAGGTGGCTACACACGTATTATGAAGCTTCCACAACGACAAGGTGATGCCGCTAAAATGGCTCTCATCGAATTTGTATAATTTGCAAAAGTATAGTAAGGTAATACAACAATCATGAAATACACAATAGACGCAACAGAAAAAGCAATCGGAAGAACCGCGAGTGAAGTGGCAACTTTGCTAATGGGAAAAAACGACGCCAATTTTGCAAAAAACAAAGTCTCTACAAATAAGGTTGAAATCATCAATGCAAGTAAGGCAAAGATGTCAGAAAAAAAAGGTAAAACTGTATTTCATGAGACATATTCAGGCTACCCAGGAGGACTTAAAATCAAGTCAAACGAACAAATTGCAGCAAAGAAAGGATATGCCGAACTTTTCAAACTAGCAGTCTATGGAATGCTTCCTGGAAACAAGCTTCGACCTAAGATGATGAAAAACCTAACTATTAAAGAATAATATGGAAGCAACAAAATCATCAAAAAAATATATTGAAAAAGTTGGACGACGAAAGACTTCAACTGCACGCGTACGAATTCTCGAGGCAACAAAATCATCACTCGTTGTTAACGAAAAAGAAGGTGATAAGTATTTCATGACAAAAGAACTTCTTTCGATCGTGAATGCGCCTTTTGCTGACACAGAACTTCCAAAGAAGTTTGCAGTCACTGTAAAAGTGGTAGGAGGTGGAATCCACTCTCAAGCAGAGGCAGTTCGACACGGACTTGCACGAGCACTCAGCGAGTACAACGATGAACTTCGCTCACCTTTGAAGAAAGCAGGATTCTTGAAACGAGATCCTAGAATGAAGGAACGACGAAAATTCGGTCTCAAGAAAGCTCGAAAATCTCCACAGTGGTCAAAACGTTAAAAAAAGTCGCGTAATGCGACTTTTTTTATTTTGCATTATCCAAGTAACTATTTTTCGACCAAAGTACAAGTGATTATGTTTCTCATTAAAATATTTATTTCGGTGTTTTAATGTAGTATTGAAAAGATATGCAATTTTAGTATAATAATCACACTTATGAACAAAGATGATGAAATCAAAGACCTAAATGAATTAAAAGATCAACAAGAAGTAGTTTCGGGTACAGATACCGAGGAGGATGATATTGTCGAATTTGTTTACAATGAAGATGGTGAGGAAGATCTAAAGGCTACTTTAAAAAAACTACGCAAGGATGTGAAAGACGCACGAAAAGAAAAATCTGAGTACCTTGATGGATGGCAGAGAGCAAAAGCTGATTACCAAAACTACAAAAACGCAGAAGGTGAACGATTGTTATCATATGCGACAAATGCAAAAGAGCGGCTTGTTGAATCTCTTTTGCCAGCCCTTGATAGTTTTGATATGGCAATGTCCAACAAGGAATCATGGGAAAAAGTTGATGCAAACTGGAGAACAGGCGTGGAATATATTTACAATCAATTCATTGCATCACTTGCTGATAATGGTGTAAGTACCATCGACAAAGTTGATGTGGCGTTTGATCCAAATCTCCATCAATCAATTGAAACTACCGACACAGAAGACGAATCAAAAGATCACACAATCGCGCGAATTATTCAAAAAGGTTATAAAATGGGTGAACGAATTATTCGCCCAGCGAGAGTTGTAGTATTTATAAAAAAATAATGATTGCTATAAAGAAAGCTCGAAACGGTAAAGGACTTTTTGCGTTAAAAAAGTTCAGCTCCAATGATCTAGTTTTTTCTGTTGTTGGACAAAAAATTCACTTTGAAAGACTAATTGAAATCGGAGGTGATAGTTTGAATAATTCTTTTCGATAGTCGATCAACAATTACATCATGCGGTAAATGAATCAAAAAAATACGCATTTTACGCGATAGTGTAAAATGCGTATTTTTAATTGACAGTGTAAATTTTTCTGTTAGAATATTCTTAAATTATAAAACAAAACAATCATGGTAGAAAGCATTATTTGGGGTATCGTTCTCCTGTTTACTATTGGAGCTATTGTCGAAGCATGGAGTAAAGCACGCTCAACTCTTCAAAAAACGAAGGATAGTTATAAAAGTCCTGAAGCTTTATCACTTGAATACGCAGGAATACCACTACATGTGTGCAGTATAGAAAGTGATAAATTGTTGCTCCAGGTTGGAGCAGGTGATGTAGAAGATATTGAACTGAATCTAACTAAAATTTGGTTTACAAAAGAAAGTATCCCATCAGAGTGGAGAAATATTGGTGCGTGGTTTAAAGTTAAATCTGGCGAAAATAATATTATTCTATATGAAAAAGTACTAATGTACAGAATAAATGATCCTAATCCAATAAATCCATAGCTTCATGAAATAAAAGCCTTAGAAATTATCTAAGGCTTTTTTATTTCCCAAACATTTCAAACAGTATTTTTTGGGTTTCTTTATCTACATTTCCGGTGACAAAAATAATCATTTCGTGTGTGAATCCTAAGTCATGTTTAATATTCGTAAACAAGTGTTCGTATGGAAACGGGGAAATCCATGCACTGTTTTTCAGACATACAAAACCTGCTTTTTTGAGTAAGTATCGTACTGCTTCGCGTTCACTTTTTCGATCTTCGGGTATGTCTATAAGTACAATTCTCCACATTCCGTCCCATGTTGTTGACACAAGCGCTCCTTCTGCCTCAAGTGTAATACTGTGCAGCTTGTTTTTTCCATCTTGAGTCATTCTGGCATATTCAAGGTTGTCAGACTTGAGGATTTCTATAAGTCCAGATTCTGCGAGGTTTTTAATCGAGCGGGAAATAGCATACTCTGGCTTTTGGCTATAAGTATCAAAATCCTCTGAAATTGACTCTTTTACGGCATTTTTAAGCTCAACAATGGGCAATATAGCCTTCTTGTTAAGGGTCTTAAGTACAGCTTTGTTAATTTTGGGCTTTTTTTGCATATTTGGCTTATAGGACAATTTTAGCACTTATCCACATATTTGCAATAATTTAGCGGTCACGAAATACTTGTCAAAAACGTAGATATGAATATAATAAGTATATTGATTATAAACCATTAATAAATTACTAAAATTATGTCAAAAATAATTGGAATTGATTTGGGTACAACAAACAGTGCGGTTGCAATTATCGAAGGAGGAAATCCTAAGATTGTTGAAAATATTGAAGGAGCACGAACGACGCCTTCTATTGTTGCTGTTGCAAAAAACGGTGATCGACTTGCTGGACTTCTTGCGAAGCGTCAAGCTGTAACAAATCCTGAAAATACAATTTATGGTATCAAGCGTTTTATGGGTCACCAATTTGCAGATCCTGAAATACAAAAGGATCGCGGTGTAATGCCATACAAAATTCAAGAAGGTACTGACAAAGGTGTTGAAGTAAAACTTGGCGACAAGTTTATGCGCCCAGAAGAAATTTCTGCAATGATTCTTTCTAAAATCAAGGCAGATGTTGAAGCTAAGCTTGGTGAAAAGATTACTGAAGCAGTCATTACTGTTCCTGCATATTTCAATGATGCACAACGAAAGGCTACTAAGGATGCAGGTCAGATTGCTGGTCTTGATGTAAAGCGTATCATCAATGAACCTACTGCAGCAGCTCTTGCGTACGGATTCAACTCAAAAAAGGATGAGAAAATCGTTGTGTATGACTTCGGAGGAGGAACATTTGATGTGTCTGTACTTGAAGTGTCTGGAGATGTAATAGAAGTGAAGTCAACAGATGGAGACTCACACATGGGAGGACGAGATATAGACAGAAAGATTATTGGATGGATTGCAGATGAATTCAAAAAGGAATCTGGAATCGATGTCACAAAAGACCCGCTTGCACTTCAGCGTCTTGATGAGGCTGCTGAAAAAGCGAAGCACGAACTTTCAACTACACCAGAAACTGAAATCAATATTCCATTCATTACATCAGATGCAAATGGACCACGACACCTTCTTTTAAAGATGAGTCGAGCAACTCTCGAATCACTTGCACAAGAATATGTTGATCGCTCAATTGAGATCACAAAGCGTGCACTTGAAGCATCACCATTTAAGATGAGTGATATCAATGAAATCATCATGGTTGGAGGACAAACTCGAATGCCAGCGATTGTTGATGCAGTGAAGAAGTTTTTCAATGGCAAAGAGCCAAATCGTTCTATTAACCCAGATGAAGTAGTGGCACTTGGAGCAGCTGTGCAAGCTGGAGTGCTTCAAGGAGATGTGAAAGATGTGCTTTTGCTTGATGTGATCCCACTTTCACTTGGAATCGAAACATTGGGAGGTGTTGCAACAAAACTCATTGAACGCAATTCAACGATCCCAACTTCAAAGTCTCAAACATTTTCAACTGCCGCAGACAATCAAACATCAGTAGAGATTCACATCACACAAGGTGAACGTCCAATGGCAAGTGACAACAAGTCTCTTGGACGATTCATTCTCGATGGAATTCCACCAGCACCACGAGGAATTCCTCAAGTTGAAGTAACATTTGATGTTGATGCAAACGGTATCTTGCAAGTAAAAGCAAAAGATAAGGCTTCAGGAAAAGAACAATCAATTCGAATAGAAGCTTCGTCAGGTCTCACAGATGAAGATATCAAAAAAATGCAGGCAGATGCCGAGGCACACGCTGAGGAAGATAAGAAAAAGAAAGAAGTTGTTGATCTTAAAAATACTGCAGAAATGACACTCTATACCGCTGAAAAATCTCTCAAAGATGCAGAAGGAAAAATTTCTGATGAGATAAAAAATGGAGTGCAATCAAAAATTGATGCATTAAAAACAGTCAAAGACGGTACAGACGGCGACTCAATCAAGAAGGCAACAGAAGAACTCTCAGGTGAATTGTCAAAAATTGGCGAAGCAATGAATAAGGCTTCACAAGAACAACCACAATCAGAGCCGAAGCAAGAAGAAACAGTTCGTGACGCAGAGGTAAATGAAGGGGATAGTGAAACACAAAAAGAGTAGTTAGCAGAGAAAAAACCTTGTATTACAAGGTTTTTTCTTATTCATTGACTTTTTATAAATTGTATGCTAATATTTTACAAAACATAACGCACATCACATGAAAACAAAAATGATCGACCAGTATATTTCTCAGGAAAATAAAAACTGGAGAGAGTTCATTAAGTATGGACTCCCAAGCCTTTCATTTGCGGGGATTATCATCTCAGCATTTCAGGGACTCGCGAGCGAGTCTCCGGCACTTTTTCTCTTGATGTTGAGTTCGACACTTGTTGGACTTTTCATCGAAGGACGGAAAAGTATTCTGTCCGTAACCATTGTAAAATTGTTATCTCTTGCATTGCTTTTCATATCAATGACGTTGCTGAGTAAAAATCCGATGTTTGTGATTGTCGGAACTGTGTTTTGTGTCGTTCTCCTGATTTTTGTTTTGAGAAAGACATAAAAAAGTATTTTATCTCCCGCACTTTGTGTGGGAGTTTTTCTTTACAAAATTTTCAAAAAGTGATTATATTCATAAAAACGTAACACAATGGACAGTAATAAGCTTGTGAAAACCCTTGTAGAGGGAGCACCGTATGACGAATATTTAAAGGTTCTTGAGGGAGCAAACGACGGGAGTTGTTTTGTTCCAAGTGGTACAATAGTGTTTCCAATTCCTTTGACGTATGAAGAATATGAAATCTCAGGAGAAGTAAAAGGGAAAATTTTATTCAGTCTCTATCAACAGTATTTATTTTACGGGCCACTTTTGCAGTATATAACATTGTGGTCACTACAGATTACTAGCGATGTTAAAAACCTTACGACATGGGAAGACTTAGATCCTTCAGATTACACAATCATTTTGTCTCAAGTTGATCACGAACTAAAATTATGGGGAATCATCGCAGACGAAAAGAGAAATATCGCATATTCATTGATTCTTTCTTTTGATAAAAGTAATAAGAGTCATATGCAAATAGCAAATGAACTGTCTGAAATCGAGAATAATAAAATAATTTCAGAGGACTTTGAAAAGACCGACTTTGTAACTGTTATAATTCCAGTTGAAAGGATAATAGGGATTGTATGGTAACATAATTTGCTCGCATGATTAATGCGGGCATTTTTATTTTCATATATACTAAACGGTATTATAACTAATTTTATTTTATGCACTGGAGTATTTACGCACTATTTTCAGCAATCTTTGCTGGTCTCGTCGCGCTTTTTGGAAAGCTTGGTTTAAAAAATATTGATTCAACTCTTGCGACAACCGTGAGGTCGATTATTATGGCAGTATTTTTAGTCATAGTAGCTGGCTCAATGGGTAAGTTTAGCGGTATATTGGCAATACACGGCAAAGCATTGCTCTTTATAATCCTCTCAGGTGTTGCCGGGGCACTTTCGTGGTTGTTTTATTTTATAGCAATAAAACAAGGCCCGGTGGCTGGTGTCTTGGCAATAGATCGAACAAGTATCGTTTTTGGGATACTATTGGCGGTGATTTTTGTCGGCGAGGCACTTACCTGGAAATCAGTATTAGGATCTATTTTGATTGTTGGAGGAGCACTAATTATTGCACTTTAGGAAATTCGCGACCGCAAAAAAGATGTTGAAATCAAGTTGAGAAATTGGTATACTGAGAAAACAATTATTATTTCGCAGAATTACTTTTTGTTTTGCGTAACGTATAACCAGTAACTAACTATGTCAAAAAATTATTACGAAATCCTCGGTGTCTCAAAAACCGCGTCAAAGGATGAAATAAAAAAAGCTTTTCATAAACTTGCTCATAAATATCACCCAGACAAAAAAGACGGCGATGAAGCAAAATTCAAAGAGGCAAATGAAGCGTATCAAGTGCTTTCAGATGACGGAAAGCGAGCGCAATACGATCAGTTTGGAAGTGCTGGACCTCAAGGCTTTGGCGGTGGTGGTTTTGGTGGTGGACAAGGAGGGTTTGGATTTGACTTCTCTCAAGGTGGATTTGATATGGGCGATCTAAATGATATATTCTCGGATTTTTTTGGTGGAGGAATGGGTGGTGGACGATCACGTGCGCGACGTGGAAGAGATATTTCTACTGAAATTACAATTTCTTTTGAGGAATCAGTGTTTGGTGTAACTCGAAGAATTCTAATAACAAAACAATCTCAATGTAAAACATGCAAAGGAAGTGGTGCAAAAGATTCTAATTTAGAATCATGTAAGACATGTCATGGCTCAGGACAGGTTCGTGAGGCACGAAGAACGTTCATGGGAACATTTGAGACAAATCGTGTATGTGAGGTGTGCGATGGTACAGGAAAAGTTCCAAAGGAAAAATGTGGAACATGTCATGGATCTGGTGTTACAAAAGGACAAGAAGAAATTGAAGTTGTCATACCAGCAGGAATTCAAAATGGACAAATGGTTCGACTCACTGGTATGGGTGAAGCTATTACTCGTGGACAAACTGGAGACTTGTTTATAAAAATCAATGTCCCAC
>CAYWZM010000012.1:0-14735 GCA_964462355.1 uncultured Candidatus Saccharibacteria bacterium | reverse complement strand
TAAAATAGCCTTACAGGGCTTGTCGGGCTTTAGTTCTAACACGACGCTCTCCGCAAAAATAAAATCACCTTGCAGTGTTGCAAGGTGATTTTATTTTACCTCAAACACAGAAAATAGCAGATTTGCTCCAACGTGAAAATCAGAAATTTTTTCTGTTTTGATTCCGCCCTCATTCAATTTTTCGTTTAATGCCTCACCCACCACAAATCCATTCTCGGGTGCATATTTATTCATTTTTGCACACGTATTAACAGTTGCTCCAAACAAATCTATCACTACACCGTTATCGTCACACATTGCACTCACAAGACCAAAACTCATACTAATTCTGTATGATACTGGCGGAAGTCCGTATTCACACAATTCTTTGTTTATCTCATCTCGTGCACGAATAAGCGCATGTCCACATTCAACAACTTTTTGAAATGACTCATTCTCTCCGTATATCATGCCAGGAAAATACCACAATACACCATCGCCAATATTCTTGAGCACCTTTCCACTATTTTCATGAATGACAGTAGAAACACTTGAAAGAAAGATAGAGTAAAATTCATCGATAGCTTCACCTGAAAGTGAAAAGGTGGATTCGGTCGAGTGCACAATATCAAGGATGCCCACGACGACATGGTTGTGATGCTTTTTAAAATTTATTTTATTACTCTCTATCATATAGAAACTATAGAGTTTTCTTGAGTTTTATTTGATAATCTACAAAACCATTTTTTCTCCAAAGCTTGAGCGCGGATTTATTTCTTGCATCTACATTCATTTCCAAAAACTTTACTTTTTGTTTTTTTAACCAGTCAATTCTAAAATTCAACATAGAAGTCCCAGCTCTATGACCCCTGAATTGCTTTCGAACAAAATTCGTCACAAGCACACCGATTTTTGGCGCTTTGGTTTTGGGTATAGAAATAATATAACAGGAAGCGAAGCCCACAATATTTTTAGTATCGTCTTCTGCAACGACGTACAGAGTATCTTTTTTCTTCAATTGCTCTTTGTAATACTCCTTATGGTCTTCGTATTTTGAGTAGATTTCATAATAATCATCAAGATTTGAATGAAATTTCATCATTTCATTAGATAGTTCGAGAATTGAATTGAGATCTCTGGTTGTTGCTTTTCTTATTTTCATACCTTATTTATACCACATGACTTCCTGATGCCTTCCAAAACCCATCACAAACGCGGTATACTGTACGTTATATATGACAGGAGAAGATCCTAAGACACTGATTCTGAGAGCAAAAAAGGGAGATAAGAATGCTTTTGAAGAACTTTACAAGCTATTTTATACTCCAGTTTTTCGATATATCTTTCTTAGAACAAAAAACAAAGACGAAGCGGAAGATCTTGCCCAAACAGTATTTCTCAAGGTATACAAATCGATTTCTCGTTTTGAGTCCGGAAACAGTGCTCCCCTTGCGTACTTTTTTACGGTTGCCCGAAACACAATCATTGACCACTGGCGAAAACAAGGACGTGTCATTTACGATGACGAACTTATTTCAAAAAAATCTGACGAACTCATCGATGAAAAAAGTGACACATCCACACGTGAAGCAAAAGAGATAATCTCACAAGCAATGGAATCCCTGACCGATGACCAAAGAGAAGTAATCACCTATAGATTTATACACGAACTTGAAACAAAAGAAATTTGCGAACTCACTGGTAAAAAAGAGGAAGCCGTGCGACAACTTCAATCTCGCGGACTCAAGGCGATGCGGGAGTACCTCAAAACACACAACATAACACTATGACCAAAGAATACGAAACAATTATAGAACACGTACTTGAAGCAAAAGACAAAGGCATAAGTCTTGCGACACTTCTTGAAACATACCCCGAACAAAAGGGTGAGTATTCTGATGCATGGAAATTTGTTGAAGGTGTACACGATCACATGAACAAAAATATCCGTCCGGACAAAAACCGCTTCTATTCTCTAATACACTCCCTCCCTGAGAGAAAACCTGTTCTCTCACATTTCATGCCCTATATCGCAGTAGCCACACCTGCGCTCATCTTATTGTTTGTGGTGTTTACATACACATCACCCAAAAATCCTGATGAGTACACACCTTCTGTAGCAACTCAAAATAATCCAGTGACGCCAGAGATTTTTGATGCATCATTACTGGAACAATCAGGAGAAAATTCAGACGCTATGTCTAGCATGATGGCAAAAAGTGCACCTGTACTATTGTCACAAGCGGATTCCCCTCTTGATTCTGCGATTTCGTCATTTGAAAATGCATACAGCGAAAACTCTTCACTTGAAAGCACGAGCACAATACGATTTGCAAGTTCAACCGATTACAACAATCTATCTTCTTTATATGAATAACTCAGGAAAGACAATTCAATACATCCTCGCAATCTTCATGGTTCTTGTCATGCCTGTGTTTGCTCATGCAGACTCACGTAGTGAATGCACAAGGATTGAAGAAAAAGAACGCACTGCCGATTCAAGATTCACCGAACACAACATGAAACTCGAAAACCTCGAGGAAGCATTTACCAAAGAATTGGGTGAAGAACTTACCACTTTTGAATCAAAACGTGCAGCACAAAAAAAGAATGCGGAGGACACACTCAAAAAACATATCGAAGAGGTCAGTGTTCTTGCAACAACACCAGCACAAAAAAATAGTGTTTCAACATACATAGCCAATATTAAAAAAATCTCACAAGTACGCGCAGAAAAAATTGAACTCGCACAAAAAGAATACAAAGAAAATATAAAGAAAATTTTCAATCAGAAAAAAAATATTGAGAGAGTGATTTTGAATGACTACAAAGAATCTTCAAAACGGGCATTTGAAACAAGTATTCGAGACTGCCAAAAAGGACGTTCAGCTTTTATCTTAAAAAAAGAACTGAAGCGTGAAATTGACAATAATCACAAAAAGTTTGTTCAACAACTTGGAAGTATCACATTTACCCAAAGCATGGAATCACTCACAATTGATCGTGACAAAAAAATTCAAGATGCCCAAAAAGAATTTGCTGAAAAGTATTCAACATTCGCCAAATCACTTCGCACATCATTCTCTCAATAAATCTGATACACTATATCTATGAACAACCAACCTCTCATAGAATGGGACGCACCAGAGTTTTTCTATCACAAAAAATCAAATGATTGGTACTGGGCAGTGGTCATAAGTACACTTTCTATAGCTATTGCGTCGTTTATTTTCAAAAACTACCTTTTTTCTTTCCTAATTCTAATTGCAGGAGGAACGATGTGCTATTTTGGCAGCAAAAAACCTGAGTCAATTCACTGCTCAATCAAAGAAGACGGAATCCGCGCAAAGAATATCGTATTCCCTTTTGAAAGCATTGAGTACTACGATATTCACTTCACTGAAAATGAATCGAAAATCCTGATTCTCACAAATAGAGCATTTATGCCTTTGGTGGTGATACCTGCACAAGAATCTCTTCTTGATGAAATCAATGCGATTCTCTCACAAAAACTACGACACGAAGAACTTCGAGAACCAGGTATCTACAAAATTCTCGATATGTTTGGTTTTTAAAAACTTGATAATATCCTATTTTCGTGTACATTATGGATACTTCATTTGAAGTGTTGGTCCCGTCGTTCAACGGATAGGACATGAGTTTGCGGAACTCAAAATCCAGGTTCGATTCCTGGCGGGATCACATACAAAAAAACTGAGCCATGCTCAGTTTTTTTGTATGTGATCCCGAAGAAGCCAACTGCTTGGCTTGTTCGAGAATCGAAGAGCTTTTCGTTAAACACGAGAACTCTGTTTAAATGTTTCGAAAAGGTATACTGTTCATGTAATGGAAGATTCCCGCCGAGCGGTCTGATTTTTTGAGTGTCGAAAAGAGAGTAATTTATGACCACACAAAAAAGCACCGCAAGGTGCTTTTTTCTCTATACTTACATATCTTTCTGACTTTCAATTATTTGATTCGCGAGTTCTTTTAATTTGTCAGTGTCAGCCATAGGTCCTCCTCCGGAAGAAATCCAACCTTCATATTTTTCAAACCAAAATTCCTTCCCAGACAAAAACTGTTGCCACTTTCCTTTTTTAAGACTTTCTGTCCCATGCATTGGAACAAGTTTGATATGCGCGTGGTCTATTCCTGTGCCTTCCATTATTACACCAACTCTTCCAACATCATCAAAGTAATTTTCTAGGATAAAGGCGACTTTTTTTGAAGCCAGTATAAATTTTTGCAACACATCATCGGGTATTTTTAGAACATCACTTCCAAAATGAGTTTTAGGAATTACACAACTAAACCCCTTGGTATTTGGATCGATTGAAAGAAATGCCATAAATTCATTGTCTTGCCAAAAAATACCAGGAGTATCAAAACGACCTGAGACAATTTCACAGAAAATACATTTATTGTTTATTGTTGCATCATAGTGTGCCATAAAATGTTTATTCCTCCCCCTTCGCCCACTTCTTTAACTCATCATAATCTGCTTCACCGCACACAAATTTCTTAGTTTCAGTATTGAAAAAGAAGGGCACTCCTCCGCAAAGATCTTTGTCGTACTCTTCTTGCTTCTTCAAATTTTCTTCATTGTGCCACACTTCAAAACTCTCAACCTTGACCCCTTCTTCTTTTTCTAATTTTGTAACAAGCTCTTTCATTCGTACACAATGTGGACACTCTTCTCCGTAAAATTCAAGTAAATGTGACATAGTTTTAAAATAAATAATTAATACCTTTTTAGTATAACAAAAAATCGCCTTTCGGCGATTGTTTGTTATTTAGTGATTCGTGACATTCGTGACTTCTTTCGTGACGCGTTGTTTTTCTTGATGATTCCCTTCTTTGCTGTTTTATCAATCACTTTGTAAACAGTAGGAAGAAGTTTTTTTGCTTCATCAACTTTCTTTTCTTTTACGAGTCGTTCTACCTTCTTGATAGTATCTTTCATCGCTTTCTTTTGGCGATCATTTGATGCTTTTTTTCGAAGAGAACCTCGAAGCGCACGTTTTGCTGATTTTGTTATTGGCATACTATAAATATAGCTAGATAATGAAATGTTGTTCCGGTAAACATGTCATCTAAAGTCTCGGCTCGAGTGAGACACACTCAAATCCAAGTGACACCACTATACAAGAAAAATCAGTATTTTGCAAACTAAAAGACCTCGTTACACACGAGGTCTTTGGGTTGGTAAAGGTTTTGAACCTGGGTCAAACTTGACCCTCCATTGAGGATAACCAGCATCGCGAATTTTCACGAGTGCAAGTTTTTGTCCATCTTCACGAATAGCAGACACAGACATTTCATAACATGCCTGAGAAAGTGTTTTTTTGACGAGTATTGTCAATGTGGCATTTGAATACTTCACATTATCAATATAGATAGTGCAATTACGATATTCACCCTCAGCGGTTTTATCATAAATGTTGCCCTCTTCATCAAAAAGAATCTTTCCTTCCTCGTTACTATCCGGAAACCTAAAGAACCCTGTCCTGAAACGAATGAATTCTTCCATTTATACAGTGTTTATTGCCCTCACCCTACACTTATTAAGATATACTGTCAAGACAGTCAGCGGCATGACAAATAATGTATACTAATATTATGATTTCACACCTAAGCGGAAAAACTCTTCACACAACTGACAAGTCAGTCACACTTGATGTAAACGGCGTAGGATATCTTGTATACACCACCACCGACGCACTTTCACAAATCAACTCGTTCGACAACAAAGAAATCAGTTTGTGGACCCATATGTCAGTGCGCGAGAACGCAATTGAACTTTTTGGATTTTTCAATCTCGAAGAACTCGAATTCTTCCAAATGCTCATCGAAATTTCCGGAATCGGTCCACGTGGAGCTCTTGGAATAATCGGAATGGGTTCTGTCGACACACTGAAGAATGCGATTGCGAGTGGTGACACAGGATACCTCACAAAAGTTTCTGGAATAGGTAGAAAGACTGCAGAGAAAATTGTTCTTGAACTAAAAGACAAACTCACCCTACGTGGACACTCTGCCGAAAGTGGTACACTTCGTTCTGAAAGCGATGTTGCGCAGGCACTTATGGCTCTTGGATATCAACAACACGAAATTCGTGATGCATTGAAAGATATTCCAGATACTGCTACAGACACAAACACACGGATAAAAGAAGCACTCAAAATTCTAGGGAAACACAGATGAACACCGATATTCCGCTGATGGTCACGGATGATTCCTCTCATTTTGCAGAACGATACATGATTACAAAAAATATGAAATACTAAAACAAGTTAAGGATAACACAAGATTTCATTCTTACGTTCTACGTACCCCACTATTCCCTATAACCTATTCCCTAACCCCTATTTTTATGCCCGAACTACCTGAAGTACACACCACTGTCACAGGACTACAAAAAGTCCTTCCCCGACTAACAATCAAAGATATATGGACTGATCTTGCGAAAAAGAATCAGTCGATACCGCATTTCAAAAACACTCTCAAAGATGAAGTATTTTACAAAAAGTTCAAAAAAGAAATCCTAGAGAAAAAAGTAGTCAGTGTCACCAGGCGCGCAAAAAATATTTTAATCAATTTATCAAATGGTCAGACAATTTTGATTCATATGAAAATGACTGGCCACCTGCTTTTCGGTGAATATGTTTACAACAAGAAAAACAATTCATGGTCTGTAAGTGATAGAGAAAAGAATGATGCACTTCGTGATCCATACAACAGATTCATACATGTCGTTTTTACATTTTCAAACAAAAAACATCTTGTGTTCTGTGATTCGAGAAAGTTTGGCAAAATCACACTACTCCCCACAAAGGAGGCACTTACAACGATTCATCTAAAAAATCTTGGACCTGAACCACTCGAAGAATCATTCACAGAAAACATTTTTATTGAGCAATTACTGAAGCGGCCTTCATTAAAAATTAAATCAGCACTCATGGACCAATCACTCATATCTGGAATTGGAAATATTTATTCAGATGAGCTGCTCTGGCTTTCATCTATACACCCAGAGCGCACTGTGTCATCAATTTCAAAAAAAGAGTTCGCTCAAGTGTACGTTTCTATGAAAGAAGTTTTAGGAAAAGGTATTGATTTTGGTGGTGATTCAACAAGTGACTATCGACAAATAGATGGGAACAAAGGAAATTTTCACCACGCACACAATGTATATCGAAAGAAAGGTGAAAAGTGTGGGAAACGAGGATGTAATGGTGTTATACTTCGTAGTGTAATAGGTGGACGTAGTGCACATTATTGTAGTGTTCACCAAAAATAATTATGGCAGACGCACCAAAAGGACTCGATGCAACAAAAGATCTCAAGTGGCTCGGAAAGGGCCTCTTGATTATTTTTATTGTATGGATTATTACAGGCGGACCTGCTCGAATCTCACAACAACAAGCATTCTTGAAACCACCATCTCCTATCGACACAGGTGAACAATATGGTGGAGAAATAGGAAAACCTACATGGAAAGGTGCATTTGTTCCGCCAAAAAGCTACCACGGCGAAAACACAAAATACTTCACTGTCGCACTTCCTCCGGGATGGGAGTTTCGAGAAATCCCCTCTCGAGATGGATACTACTCAGGTGAATTTACCAACAACACAACCACTCTTACATTTGACTACGGAAGCGACCCTGGAGATTTACCTGTTTCAAAAGATGAATACATAATTGCCTTTGAAAGAGTTGATGGGATAAACACAAAATTTGTTACTCCTAGAAAAAACGGAGATGGCGTAACAGGAGCATACTATCATAGATGGTTTGGGAAGGACCTCACCATAGCTGGAGACGATCTCACCACATCAGAAAAAAATATTGCACACACCATAATGCGAAGTATTAAATTCAAATAAAAAAACGATATCAATTGATATCGTTTTTTTATTTCATCATTTGAAATAAAGCGATTCCTGTTGCAACAGACACGTTCAGTGACTCTTTTATACCCTTCATAGGAATTTCGATAACAACATCAGAATGCATCAATGTCTTCTTTGATACACCATCAACTTCATTACCAACAATAAGTGCACATTTTTTTGGTCTATACTTTGTGTATACAATAGATGAAGTCGACTGTTCAAGAGAGACAATCTCATACCCTTCTTGTCTGAGTTTTTCTATGAGCTGTGAGGTAGATTTCGAGTGCAACCATGGAACAGATTTCTCAGCACCAAGTGATGCCTTTACTAAACTTTTTTGAGGTTTGCCAAATCTATCAATCGGGTCTGGAGTATATCCGACAAGAAAAATCCACGAAACACCAGCCGCATCAGCTGTACGAAATATTGACCCAACATTCTCGGCACTGCGGATGTTTTCGAGAATCAGCACTATCTCCTTTTTCTTGATTTTATTCATAGATTGTGGTATTTTTGAATGTACCAGAAAAGTATTTTTTGTGCTACTTTTTTGAAAATACGCGCGCCCGTAGCTCAGTCGGTAGAGCAGCTCCCTTTTAAGGAGATGGTCGTAGGTTCGATTCCTACCGGGCGCACAGAAATATAAAAATCTCATCACTTGCAAGTGATGAGATTTTTAATGGTGCGCCCGGTAGGAATCGAACCAAGGGTGCCAATTTTTAATGAGCTTGCGAATGCTAAAAATTGAGCATCTCGACTGCAAGGAGAGGCGATTCCTTTAATCAACAAGCTCCGCCTGCTTTATCACTTCATCTACCACCTCATTTATTGGTCTGTCTGTATTTATAGAAACCGCGCCATTTTTAAGCATTTTACTCTCGAAAGCTTCGTACCATTCAAGCATGTGATTTTGAATAGATTCGTCTCTTCCATGGCTATTGTTGGTGCGAGTATTAAGTCTACGTAAAAATGTTTCTGGTTTGCATTGTAGTAATAAAACTTTGTCGAAAAGATCTGCGATTTCTTCACGATTTGATGCCATTCCTAAAACAAAAACAGTTTTGGAATCTGTACCCATATGTTCCTTCAATAGTTCAATATCACAAATCCACTTATGTGTGTCGGTAAATTCTTTGTTGAGAATTGCATCGCCCACGAATTTTTCGTTCGTCTTTCTGTTTCTCCAAGAGCAAAGTCCTGCTGTCTCATCAATGCTAATTGCATGATATCCTCGTTTTTTTAATTCTTCTGCTATTGTTGTTTTTCCTGTTCCCGAAATTCCTGTAATAAAAATTTTTTTCATCGGATTGAGTATATCATGCACATTGTCTCACTCATCAAAAATTCCACCACTTGCAAGTGATGAGATTTTAACTATTCCCCATGTCCCCCAAAACTCCCCACAATATACGCGACCATCATTCCCAACACTACTGGTACAACACTTACCTTTCCGTAATGATGTTTAATGTAGTAGTACAAATCTGTCGTTACTGCGATAAACATTCCACCTGATATAAGATGTGCGACTCCTTCGTATTCATGATAGCCGGAAATCATTCCACCGAGAATAAAACCTCCAATTGTTCCTACAATCGAAACTCCAAACACTGACACAAATGCCATATGTGTACCAAATCCCATCAATCTTATTATTCTATATAAGATAGTTGTTCTGATGATTTCATGGAAAAGGATTGCAAACAACACCCCCACCCCTTCACCGATACCACTTGTGAATGATTCGTGAATTATCGATCCATCAAACACGGTATGAACAAGTGAACCAACTACCAACAAAAGAATAAATGTAATATCGACATCATCAGTATGATCATGCGTGCACACAGAAAGATGTTTTGAGAGAACATGCCCCACACCAACACCACACACAAGCACAGATACGGCAATCAAGAACGATGCTACATCAAATCCAGATTCATGGACAAAGTGATACACCTGACTCAAGGAAAGGTATGCCAAAAATCCAAGACCAAGCGAGGCACTTCCTGAAACATATTTTTTTATTGGATACGTGCTCATATTCATATTTTTTAAGTAGATTCTACTGTATCATATTTTTGTTTTAAGTGCGAATTATTTGCATTTATTCTACACATATTTTAATTAAATGCAAGTTATTTGCAATTGCAAATAAGACCAAAATAGCATATAGTTTAAACATGGATACACCACAGTCAATCCTCAAGCAGTATAAACTCAAAAACACATCGGGCAGAATTCAGCTACTTGAAGCTCTAATCAAGTCCCCCCACCCAATATCTGCAGAAACACTGTTTGAGAAAACAAAAAAAAGCGTTAACCTTTCGACAGTCTATAGAACACTCAATGAATTTATATCGCAAGGAATAATTGATGCACTTCATATTGAAAAAGGAAAAATACTTTATGAGATGCGACAAGGCAGGCCACACCATCACCACATCATGTGCACGCATTGCCACACAATCGAAGATGTACATGTATGCGAAATGAAAGAAATTAATAAAAAAGTGCTGTCAAATTCTAACAAATTTACAAATATTACAAATCATTCATTAGAATTTTTTGGGACATGTAACACGTGCTCAAAAAAATCATTATCTTAATATACTAATCAAAACATATGACAAAAGGAACAATCACAATACTTATAATTACACTTGTAGTTATCGCTGGACTTGGATTTCTTATTCACAAAGACAACACTACTCCAGGCAAACTAGATGGATTTGCACAATGTCTCAAAGAAAAAGGTGCGGTGTTTTATGGAGCTTTTTGGTGTCCACACTGCCAAAATCAAAAGAAAATGTTTGGGCGATCAGAGAAATTTTTGCCATATGTTGAATGTTCTACACCAAACGGACAAGGACAACTTTCTGTGTGTACAGACAAAGGAGTAAAATCATACCCAACATGGATATTTAGCGATGGCACAAGTCTTAATGGTGAAGTTGAGCTCTCAACACTTGCAGAGAAAACACAGTGCGTATTACCAGAAGATACAAAATAACATTATGCTTGAAATCGCAAACAAACTATTTTCTTTAGGAGGAATTACGTTACTTGGTGTATGTTTATTTGTAATAGCTCGACTAATCATCAACAAAAAAGATGATGCCGTGCTTGCATTTGTTGATACACATGCACTTCATATTGGTTTTAGTGTCTCACTGGTGGCAATGCTAGCGAGTCTTTATTATTCAGAGATTGTTGGTTTTATTCCATGCACACTGTGCTGGATTCAAAGAATTTTTATTTATCCTCAAGTCATACTTTTTGGATACGCACTCAAAATCAAAGATCGAGGAATACTTCCTTACTCGTTTCTCATGACAATTGCGGGTAGTGTGTTTGCCCTCTACCACAACTATCTTTATTTTGGAGGAACACCCGCAATTCCTTGCGATGCAAATGCGTCATGCACTCAGCGGTTTGTATATGAATTTGGGTTTATGACAATCCCACTCATGGCTTTTACACTCTTTCTTGCGCTTGGTGTTACCTACTTTGTCACAAAAAGAAAAAAATAATTTATGAAGAAACTATTTTTGATTCTGATGCTTCTGTGTGCACACCTACTCCCTGTTATCACGCACGCTCAGGAATTAGTAGAAGATGTGACCAAAAACTACAAAGCAGAAGTGGTGAAAGTAGTTTCAAAATCTTCGCGTGAAATCGCTGCGACAGGAGTTTCAAATCCAACTCAAGAAATTCAGATAAAAATTATTTCTGGTGACAAGAAAGGATTTATAACTACTTTTGAAAATGACTTTATACAACTCAAAGAGGGCGAGACTTTTTTCCTAAACTACACCATACGCCCAGACGGCACAGAACTGTTTTCTGTATCTGATCCATATCGACTCAACTCAATTTATTTTTTTATTGGGATTTTTATTTTTGTTACATTACTATTTGGTGGCAAACAAGGTTTTCGCGGACTCATAAGTCTTGCCGGGAGTCTGGCATTAATTTTTTATATTCTACTTCCTGGTCTTCTTCATGGAATATCTCCTGTAGTTTTATCAATTGCTGTTGCATCACTCATAATAATTCTTGGATCATACATCACTCATGGATTTAACAGAACAACAACAACTGCAGTAATTGGAATGATCATAACAATTATTATTACAGGTGTACTTGCAACGGTTGCAGTGAGTCACACTCGCCTCACAGGGTTTGCCGAAGAAGAAGCAATCTATCTCAATTTCAACACAGGTGGCATGCTCGATTTTTCTGGACTACTTCTTGGTGCGATTCTTATCGGGCTTCTTGGAACACTTTATGATGCGTCAATCAGTCAAGCGATTGCAGTTGAAGAAATTTATGCAACAAACCCATCACTCACCAAAAAAGAAGTATACAAAAAAGTACTTCGAATTGGACGCGAACATATTGGTGCACTCGTGGATACACTTGCGATTGCATATGTGGGTGCAGCACTCCCTCTTTTACTTCTTTTCTTTCATGCAACAGAACTGCCTATTGGTATGATTATCAATAGAGAAATATTTGCTACAGAAATAATTCGAATTGTTATTGGTTCAATTGGGGTGATTCTTGCTGTTCCTCTTACCACACTCATATCAACACACATGTTGGTTGGTAAGCCTATTTCACACTCACACAGAGGTCATTCGCATGTGTATCACCACTAGAAATACCTTTATTTTAAAGGCTAGAATTCTGACATATCACCAGAAACGTTTTCCACAAAAAATCATCTTGTCATATTGTCTTGATATGCAATAATTAAATTAAGCGGATCTTAGAAAACACTTTTCACCTCTCGATCAAGAGATTAATTGATCACATACACGAAAAGATTTTTTCAAGCCATTAGTTCTTTCTGATGACCACATCGTCATCGTTACCATGTTCTTTCTGTGAACACAACTTAAAATAAAACACCAACTCGCATTCTCGTCTCATCTGAGACAAACCCAAGGCTCTGCCTGCACCACACAAAAACTCTCGTGATGCACGCAGGGTCTTTTTTTATTTGCTCAAAAAAAATAACACACCGTAGTACTTCGGTGTGTTATTGGTTTAAGATAAACAATTCAATTTGGTGTAATAAATTTCTTTTACCACGTCGTGATTCTTGAAGCATGTGCATGAGATGACTCACGCCAAATTGAATTTCTTTTTCAGAAAAAAATTTAAGTGAGTTTTCTGATTTTGAGTATACATATGGTGATATAGTTTTCTTTGCGAGATTTTTTTCTTTACTCGATACAAGTGAAAGTGTTTTCCATTGCCACCAGAGTGCTCCGTGAATTTCTTCAGCTGAAATATCTTGGGAAATTATTTTTTGAAACACTATCCATGCATTTTTTTTATCTTTTTTAATAAGCGCATCGGTAAGTGCAAACACAAGTGGTGATTCTTTTTTCTTTACTAAGACATACTCTTTAATTTGTGCATTGTGTTTTTGAAAAAAAGCTATTTCGGGTTTTGTAAGTGATGAAGTAGTAATGAAGCATAGATCACGAGAGTCAACAAAACGTGTTATTGGATTTTTTACGACATCGAGTATTTTTCTAAAATCTTCGACATCTATTTTCAAAAGAAGAGGTTTACCAAAAATATCTTCGGAGTGTATCACCTCTTGAAGAATTTCTAGTGGTTGATGTTCATCATATGAAAGCGTAAGAAATGAATGAGTTCCACCGTGTGATACAACAAGTGATTCAATTTCTTTCTTTTTCTTTTGCTGGTCGTTTCCTGTAAGTACTATAATCATATGCAATTAAATTCTAACTTTCTTTTTGTAATCTGAATACGATTGACCATATTTTTGTTCAAGAATTTTTTCTTCTTTTTTTATATACACAAATCTACTTATCAATGCAAACACAAGTGCGGTCATGACCACAAAAAAAGCGTTTGATGCAAGACCATATCCAAACACCAAAAGTGTTAGGCCAACATGAGTCGGACTTCGAAAATACTTATATGGTCCTCTTAAAAAATGCTCATGTGTGAGTGATTGGTTTGTTCGTCGCTCATCAGCACCTCGACGTGATGTCTTTTGTGCCCACACAATCGCAACGGTACCCAAAAGAATCGCTACAACTCCGTATTCAACTGGAGGACGTGAGCTGTTAATTTCTATTGGAAAAAAGGTGTTGAGAAAAAGCCCCAATAATACCGCAACAAAAAACAAGAAATACGACTGTGCCAACACATGATGAATACTTTGTTTCGCTGACTCACTTTTTTGGGATGTTTTATTGGTCTCCATATATTGTCTATTATACTCCTTGTTGGAACTCGAGTACACATCAAAATAACACGTCACCCGACGTGTTATTTGAGCTCGCCCCAGTTTTTTCCTGTCGCCACATGAACCTCAAGAGGTACTTTGTACCCATCCTTAATATACTCGTCTGGTATACATTCTTTCATTGTGTGCTCAATCATACCAAGAACGATCTTGTCTATATCTTTTTTGACCTCAAACACCAGTTCGTCGTGAACCTGCAACACCAGACGAACACTTTCGAGCATGCGCTCTTTCTTTAGGTATTCATGGACTTTAAGAATTGCAATCTTAATCAAATCAGCACTTGTTCCCTGTATTGGTGCATTGATTGCCATTCTTTCTGCCATTGCTTTGATGAATGGAATTGGCGATTTGATTCCAGGAAAGTGTCTCCTTCGCCCAAACAATGTTGTGGTATACCCATTCTTTTTAACTTCATCAATCACCCCCTGAAGATATCCTTTGATTTGAGGAAACTGAATAAAGTAATTGTCATAAAAAACTTGCGCTTCTTTTCTATCAGTTCCAAGTGCATCCTTGAGCGCATTGACCCCCATTCCATAAAGAATTCCGAAATTTATGACTT
>CAYWZM010000011.1:0-15369 GCA_964462355.1 uncultured Candidatus Saccharibacteria bacterium | reverse complement strand
GACTCCAAAAGAAGGTGATCAATTTGCTGAACTCGATGGAAACGAATCTACAAAAATATATCAAGATATTTCAACAGTGGTTGGACAAACATACACACTTGATTACTCATTCTCTCCTCGACCAGGAGTCTCATCAAACATGCTTTCTGTTCTAGTTGATGGTGTGGAAGTTGATACTCAATCACAAGATGGTTCAGCTCTTGCAAATACTTCATGGACTGATGATTCTGTGACATTTGTTGCAACATCTACAACTACTCGAGTTGCATTCCAAAACAACGATACAAGTGACTCTCTCGGTACATTTGTTGATGCAGTTTCTGTATCATGTGTACAAGATGACAACGGCGGAAATGGCGGAGAAGGAGAATCTTGCGGAGACGGAGTTGTTGATGAAGGTGAACAGTGTGATGCAGGTTCTGAAGGAAGTTCAACATGTTCAACTTCTTGCACAATTATCGAAGATTCAAATGGTGGCGGAAGTAACGGTGGATCATCATCAGGTGGCTCTTCACGTTCAGGAAGCCGAGGAACATCAACAGATGGTGAAGTGCTTGGTGACAAGACAGCAGATGGTGAAGTACTCGGAGCGACACTTGCTCAAACAGGTACTGATTTCTCTCTTGTCTCATTTATCTCACTTGTCGCGCTCACACTATTTTTGGCTGCTCGACGAAAAAACGAAAACAAACTCGCATAATATACGTTTATTCACACCAAATACACAAAAAGACCCACGCGTTGGGTCTTTTTGTTTGCTAGTATAGATATATGAATGAAATCTTGTACAAGAAAGCAAAAAGACTTATTCTCATAAATGACATTTTGAGATATGCGGGAATCGTTCTAACTCTTTTTGTGTTGCTGGTACCGTATATTCCTGAGATTTCTTTTATGGTAAATAATGGCGAGAAAAAACGCGATCAAGAAATTGTCTTACCAAATGAAGTAGATATGGCTATAAAAAATGGCATAGATTATTTGTATATACCTTCGATTGGAGTAAGTGAAAATATTATTGAGGCACAGGACATCAAACAAGTGCACGAACGTGTGTGGCACCGACCAAACACTGGTGACCCAAAGAACGGCGGAAATACTGTACTTGTTGCGCATCGCTATGCAACCATTGGTGGAAATAGGGCAAGTACGTTTTATCATTTACCGAAACTCATTTCTGGAGACATGATATATGTTGTTTGGGATGGAGTGTTGTATACTTATAAAGTACAAACCACAGAAACAGTGTTGCCTTCTGCTGTTTCGATTGAATCGCCGACACCAGAAAATCGTCTGACATTGTACACATGTACACCGCTTTGGACTGCAAGTCACAGGTTTGTCGTATATGCATTTCCAGTAACTTCAGAAAATAATACTCACTAATTATGAATACACGAGAATTAAAAAAACAATTATCACAAATCGAAACACAACTGGCGGAGATTGTTGGTGATCACAAAATTGATACTCCAAAGAGATTACGTTCTTTTCTTTTTGAGGTACTTCAGCTGCCTTCAGAAGGATTGCTTTCGACAAAAGGAGGTGTCTCTGTGTCTATAAAAGAGTTGAAAAAAATTGAGAACACACATCCGTTTGTCCCACTTCTAATCAAGTACCAAGAACTCTCTAAAGAGTATGAAAAGCTTCAAAAAATAAAAAGCGAGCGTGCTGAACTCGGCAAGGCAAAAGAAAAGGAGTCAGAAGTTCGCGAAGAAATAGAAGTTCTCGAAGAAGTACCATCAGTGACTATATTGGAGGTGATTAAAAAAGACGAAGAAGTTCTAGATGAAATTGCGGATAAGATTGAATCACTTGAAGAGCTGCAACATGAAGTACTCACAGATAGCAAGCTCCATATTATTATAAAAGGAGAGTATCAACGAATGGCGTTTTTGATTGGACTGATTGTGCTTGTAGGTGGATTTTTCTTCTATGCTCAGTATAACTACAGTACACATTTTGTGAATTCTGTTGCAAATGTAAGCACTTCCGTGGAAGAAAGGCAGTAGGCTTGATTATTTTTTAAAATATTGTATAATAGAATTATGAAAAAAGTGCTCAAAAATTACTTCGTCCCGCATGAGGAAAACGATCACAAGCCACACATTTTGCGTGAGGTTTCGCTTGTGACCATGCTTGCTACTGCACTCATCTTGTGCGTGACCTCTTTGGGAAGTAATTATCTCGTCACATCTACTTCATTGCTTGGAAATGTATATAGTTCTGTGTTGGTTGATCTGACCAACGCCGATCGTGTTAAAAACAACAAACAAGTTTTGACTATCAGTCCGGTACTCGAAAAAGCTGCACAAATGAAGGCAAATGACATGGTGACAAAAAATTATTTTGCACACACAAGTCCCGACGGACTCACTCCGTGGCATTGGTTTAAAAAAGCAGGATATTCTTTTTCGTACGCAGGTGAAAATTTGGCAGTCGGTTTTTCTGAGTCGGAACAAGTCAATAATGGATGGCTCAATTCTCCAACACACAAAGCAAATATTATAGATGAACACTTTACTGAAATAGGTATTGCGACAATGAATGGAACACGTAAAGGTAAAGATGCTACATACGTTGTTCAGATGTTTGGTAAACCAAAAGTTACTCCAAAGAAAAAGACTCCAACTACTCTCACCACAACAATCACTCCTTCATCTGAAGCAATTCGAATTTCTGGTGCAGGTCAAACAGCGAGTGTTCTTTCTGCACAGGCAGCTGATGCCGAGCAGGATGATGTAGTGTATGTCTCAGAAGTCTATAATGATCCTCAGTTTGCAGTAGCACACAATGCTGATAGCTCACTTATTGATGAATCAACTCCGCGTACACAAAATGAACATTCTACTGTCCCTCAGTACTCAACTCGATTTGAGCGATTTATCGCAAATCAACCAATGGTGGTAAGTTATGTGCTTATGATTTTCATGATACTTATTTCTTTTGGACTTTTGGTGTTCTTGATACACGAAGTACGAATCAAACATTACAAACATTTCCTTTTTGGACTTCTTGTGTTTATTGTATTGTTTGGTCTTTGGATTGTGAATCATTCATTTATTCTTTTTGACACATTTGTATAATTTGAGTATTTAAACACAAAACACCCTCAGAAATGAGGGTGTTTTGTGTTTGAGATGTTTATCAGTACAATATGATTCATATGAAAGACATTAAAGACTATTTTTCGTTCGTGAAATGGACCCCAGCACAAATTACTCAAAAGACAGAAGCAGTACTTAGGGAAAAGAAAGAGCTATATAAAAAAATTGAAAAACTAAAAAAAACAGAGCAACATTTTGAGTCTGTTGTATATGCAATTGAATCAATGGAAGCAAAGTATGGTGATGTAATGCATCGAGTGGGTATTCTTAAAAATGTATCACCAGATAAAAAAATTAGAGAATCAGCTAAAAAAATGACCGAATGGGCAAATAAAAAGTCCGTTCAAATTGTGTATAGCAAGAAAATCTATGAGGCAATTAAAAATGTCTTTGAACAAGATCATGTGATTAAGGATGCTGATAAAAAACTACTCAATGATTATTACGTGTCCTATAAACGAATGGGTTTTGAGTTGCCAGCAAAAGAGTTTAGACGTGTAAAGGAAATAAAAAATCTTCTTTCTAAGTACGGCTCTGATTTTGATAAAAGGCTCAATGATTGGGATGCGCATTTGTGGGTAACTCTTGAAAAACTTGATGGGTTGTCTTCACACTATATTGATTCCCTTGAAAAGAAAAATGGGAAGTACAAAATAACACTTCAGTATCCGCATCTGATGCCGTTTATGTCGCAGGCAAAAAATACTCTTACCCGAAAAGCACTTGCTGACCTTTCATCGCAAAAAGGGGGTAGAGAAAATCTTGTGCTCATGGAAAAGGCTATTAGTCTTCGCAAAGAGCTTGCGAACTTGCTTGGCTATAATAATTTTACCGATTATCAAACAGAGCGACGAATGGCGGCAAATTATAAGTCTGTGATGAGTTTTGAAAAAGAACTATTACAAAAAGTGGAGCAACGGGCAAAGGATGACTTAAAATTACTTGCGCACTACAAAAAAGAACGCTTCGGTGATACGTCGCCTGTAAAATATTATGAGTCTGCATATCTTGCTGAAGAGTACAGAAAAGAACATCTTGCGCTTGATTCAAAAATGATTCGTGAGTATTTTGAATTGAATCACGTACTTAAAACACTTTTTGCTATTGTTAAAAAGGTATTTGGAATACAACTTACTCCTGTAAAAATACCAGTCTGGGACAAAGATGTAAGTGTACTTCAGGCAACTATTGGTAAAAAAGTGATTGGATATATTGCGTTGGATCTATTTCCTCGTGAGGGTAAGTATGGTCATGCTATGGCAGCCGAAATTCGCGACGGTAGAAACGAAGGTGCTATACAAATTGTGCCGATAGTTTCAATTGTCTGCAATTTTGCAAAACCAACAAAAACGTCACCTTCAATTATTTCACATGGAGATGTTGAGACGTTATTTCATGAATTCGGACATGTTCTGCACTGTATATCATCTACACAGCCATATACGTCACTTGGGTCATTTCAAGTTGCATGGGACTTTATTGAAGTTCCTTCTCAGTTTTTCGAACAGTGGGTATGGGATAAAGAAATACTGAATATTCTCGGAAAGCATTATAAAACTAAAAAGAAAATACCTTCAGATTTGGTGAATAAAATGTTAAATGCAAAAAAATTTCTTACTGGAAGTTCAACGATGAGTTCGATTTTATTTGGAATTTTTGATCAAGATATTCATACAAAAGATATAAAGAACATTGCGTCTCACTTTGCGTTGCTCCGGAAAAAATATTCTGGAATTTCACCTTCACCAAAATCATTATTTCCCGCAAGTTTTGGTCATTTGATGCATGGATATGAATCTGGGTACTATAGTTATTTATGGTCACTTGTATATGCACATGATTTATTTGGAGAGTTTAAGAAAAAAGGAATTTTAAATGGCGCACTCGGAAAAGATGTTCGGCAAAAAATATTTGAACAAGGCGCATTAAAAAAAGAGGTTGATCTCTTGCGTGATTTTCTCGGACGAGAGCCATCTAATGAAGCGTTTTTGAAAGAACTGGGAATATGAGAAATATAAAAAAATTTCAAAAAACAATTTGGGATTTTTATACAACACACAAGCGCGATTTTCCGTGGAGAAACACCAAAGATCCCTACAAGATCTGGGTTTCTGAAGTTATGCTTCAACAGACACAAACAGACCGAGTGGTTCCCAAATACCGACTTTTTTTAAAGCGTTTTCCGTCAGTGCAAAAGCTTGCGTCGGCGCGTCAACAAGAGGTTCTAGAGCTCTGGCAGGGGCTCGGATATAATAGGAGAGGTTTAAACTTAAAACGCGGGGCAGAGGCGATTGTGGAGCGTTTTAATGGCAAAATACCCAAGGATCCTGACCTCCTAGAGACATTACCAGGGATTGGACCATATACCGCAAAAGCTATAATCACATTTGCATATAATATGCCGTTAGTATTTATTGAGACAAATATTAGAACTGTATATTTGGATTATTTTTTCAAAAATAAGTCTGCTAAAGTTCACGATAAAGACATACTTTGTCTCGTAGAAAAAACAATCGACACGGTCAATCCTCGTGAGTGGTTTTATGCACTTATGGACTATGGTGTGATGCTCAAAAAGGTTCACAAAGCAAATAACATAAAAAGTGTACATTATCGAAAACAAACACCTTTTAAGGGATCATCACGTGAGGTTCGAAGTGCTATTTTAAAACATATAGTATCGAATGGCCCAACAACTTATTCGACACTGTGTACGATTGAAGTAGTAAAAAATAAAAAAAATATACTACATAAAAAACTAGAAGAGCTTGTAAGAGAAGGTTTTATTGTTAAAAATAACAATTATTATTCATTAGTAAATTAGTTATATATGGAAAATAATACTATGCACAATAACACGGTCGAAGAAGTTACTTCGCAGTCAGATATGGGCGGTGAAAATAAAAATCATGGATATTCTCTTGTAATTAAGAAAATGTACTCGCATATCAAAAAACTCCTCAGAAATCCATTTATTGCAGGAATGAGTGGCGCGTTGTTGGTGATACTTATTTTCGGAATTATTGCGGTTTACAACAAGGGATATGTGTTTAGAATGCTCGCAACTGATTTTTATTCCGAAGCAATGCGTTCTGCACAAGATGAATCACAAAAAGAAAATATAAAATCATTTACACAGGAATCGTTTGTCGTAGATGCTGTAAAAAAGACAAGTCCTGCTGTTGTCTCGATTGTGATTACCAAAGATGTTCCTAAGTATGAGACATATTACGAACAATCAAATCCATTTGGTGACATGTTCCCTGGATTGTTTTTCAATACTCCAAAACTTAAGCAAAACGGAACAGAGAAAAAAGAAATTGGAGGTGGTTCTGGATTTTTTGTGTCTTCGACAGGACTTTTGGTCACTAACAAGCATGTGGTCAGTGACAAGGACGCAGAATACACTGTCTTTACAAATGATGGAAAAAAATATGACGCAAAAGTGCTTGCGCGAGACAGCGTGCTTGATATCGCGGTTCTTCAGGTGAAAGGTACAGGATTCTCGTATCTTGAGTTTGCTGATTCAGACAAGATTCAAGTAGGTCAATCAGTAATTGCAATTGGTAATGCGCTGGCAGAATTTAGAAACACAGTATCTGTGGGAGTTGTCTCTGGTCTTGCTCGCTCTATTACTGCAAGTGATGGATCTGGTAAATCGGAATTGCTTGATCATGTTATCCAAACAGATGCCGCGATTAATCCAGGGAACTCAGGTGGCCCACTCCTTAATCTGTCTGGAGATGTGGTGGGAGTAAATGTTGCTGTGGCGCAAGGATCAGAAAATATTGGCTTTGCACTTCCCGCAAATGCGATTAAGAGTGTTGTTGATTCTGTGCGTCAGACAGGTAAAATTGTCAGACCATATCTTGGAGTGCGATACACTCAAGTCACAGAATCCATTAAGGAAAAAAATAATTTATCTGTAGATTATGGAGTAATTGTGTCAAAAGGTGAGACAAAAGAAGATCTTGCGGTGATTCCAGGATCTCCAGCAGATAAGGCAGGAATTGTTGAGAATGATATTATTTTAGAAGTGGATGGTAAAAAGCTTGATGAAGATTCAAACTTGGCAATGATTATTCGTGATAAAAAAATCGGAGATACGCTCACCCTCAAGGTTCTTTCAAAGGGTGTAGAAAAAGAGGTGCGTGTTGTGCTTGAAAAAGCACCAGAAGATAAAGAATAGCTTTGAATAAGTAATCAAATAGAAAATCGACACACGTTGTGTGTCGATTTTCTATTGACATTTTATCTCAGTAGTATACATTAGTATTCAGACAAAAAAATCGAACCTTAAAAAACCTTATACCATGACTAAACTAAACGCAGTTATTGAAGAAGTAGTCGATTCAAGTGTTGTTAATTACTTCAACAGGCATGTTGAATATTTTCAACATGCTGAACATTTTGGGCGTACATCCAATATCGTTCCAAAAAAATTGCCTGCAGTTCAGAATGCGCGAATTTTTCTCACCAAGGCATTTTCGGGATACAGAGAACTTCCGTGCGGTGAAGTTAAAAAGTATTTTTCCCTGAAAGATATTTCAGGTCGAACTCAAGCAACACCATGTCTAGTAACTTTTTTGGATGATTTATCAAGGGAGCAGATGCACAATGAATTAAATTCCTTAATTAATCAAGGAATGATCAAAGGCATAGCTAACGGCAATTTGGCAGCAGCATTTGTCAGAGCAAAGCTTTTTGAAGCGGGAAAACCCACCAATTCTACATTATTAATTCCACTATCTTTTCAAAAGAAAATTAGTACGGCTAAAGTTTTTTTTCGTGGAGCTGTGCTTTCGAGAAAAGTAGACGGAACTACGTGTGAATGGAAGTTCTTCTCAAATGAGAAAGTACAAAGAGGAATGAGCGTACTTGCGTTTCGTTAGCGAGCGTGAGTAAATAGCCGGCATGTCGCCGGCTATTTTTTTATGTCAATTTTTTTAAGAAATGTTTCAAGTTCTTTTCCTTCAATTCGTCTGAAGGTACCTTCCTTGAGAGTGCCAAGTTTTATGTTTTCAATACGCACACGCTTGAGGTCTTTGACAAAATGTCGAAACACCGAAACCATTCTTCTGATTTGGCGATTTTTTCCTTCGGTGAGGGTGATTGAAAATGTGTCTCCATCTATTCTTTTTGTTGTACAAGGTTTTGTGGTATATGTTTCGAATTTTACACCGCGCGAAAGTTTTTCGAGAAAAAATTCATTGAAATCACTGTCTGTCTGTACCACATACTCTTTTTCATGGTCTTTTTCAGGAGAAAGTAAGTGAGAGGTCACACGTCCGTCGTTTGTCATAATAATCAAACCCCGAGAGTCTTTGTCGAGTCGTCCCACAGGAAATACTTTCACGGGGAATTTTGTAATACTTACAATATCTTTTTCACCACTTCCGGGATTTACGGTAACAATTCCAACTGGTTTATTGTACGCAAAATATGCATAGGGTACTTGTGGCGTAGATCTTCGAATTTCAATTGAGTCAGATGGCGAAACTTTTTGACCCAGGACAGCTTGTGTACCATTTACAAAAACCTCTCCTTTTTTTATGAGTTCATCAGCACCGCGACGAGTTGTAAGTCCTAAACTTGCCATGTGTGCATTTAGGCGTAGTTGTTCTGGTTTATTATTTTGTGTCTTTGATTGCATATGAGAAGTAAATACCTGAAAGCATAATAATTGAAAGAAGTGTAAAGAGTGTTTGATATGAAAAAAGTTGCAATACTATCGTCGCGGTAAGTGGTCCGACGAGATACGCGAGTGGTGATGTGTAGCGAAATATACTTATCATCTCGGAATCACTTTCATCAACTTTTTTAAAAAAATATGTTTCAGACATAATTTCTACCATACTTGCACCTGTTCGAGTCAAAAAGAGAATAAGTGCAATCATTGCAAGCGTCATGGTTCCACTATATGAAAATAACAATGTTGCACTGCTCATCACTACAAAGCCAGCAATAAGGAGCTCTTTTTCACCTGCCTTTTTGTCGGCGATTTTGCCGAGCGGGTACTCGAATAGAACAAAAGGTAAAAGCATTACTGTAAACAGAATTCCGATGAGTGACCACGAAATTCCAAGTACGTCATGTAGGTAAATCGGACTAAACACTACCATCCATGAGTAGAAAAAATTAAGTAGAAAATTTGATGCAAAAATGTTCCTTAAATTTTTTGAATTTAAAAGACGAGTAAATGTTTTTCTGAATGCAATATGGTCGTACTGTACGTCTTTGAAATGTGAAAACTTTGCTATCAAAACTCCTGCAAGTGGAAGTGTAGTTAGTCCTGCGAGTACGTAGATGCTGTATATATTGTGTGTTGCGAGTAATCCACTCACAAAAGGAGCGCATACCCAAGCGGCATTAATCAGCGTCAGATACATGCCGCGTGTTTGTCCTGTTGATTCGGTTTTTGAGTAATGTTCGACAAAAATATCGAGACAATATGATATAAGCGTGTTTGTTACAAGGTATATAACAAAAAACAAAAGAATACTCGTATGGCGAATGCTGGATATAGCAACCAGAGAAACGAGTGAGATTGTTATAAGTGATAATGATGTTTTGAAGTTACCGTACTTTTTTAGAATGTGCGGGAGTAAGTATAATCCAAACAGAGTAAGAAGCGCAGAACTACTATAAATAATTCCCACATCACTATCTCGTAAGTGATTTCCAATCGCTGTAGAGTTTATGTATGCAGTGATTGCGGTTTGGAATGCAAAAAAAACCGTACCCGCATAAAGCATTCTAAGTGGTGTGCGAAAAATTCTGTTCATCATATCCTACATTGATAATATCACAGGAATGACGAGTGGGCGTTTTGCTGTTTTCTGGTAGAGGAATTTTGAGACTTGATCACCGATCACTGTTTTGATTACATCAAAATTTATTGGATCCACTCCTTCAGTGTTATCTTCGATTGTTTTCTTGATAATTATTCGTGCTTGTCGTAGAAGTTCTTGGTTTTCTTTGAGATATACGAATCCTCGAGAAATAAGATCAGGAGATTTTCGTAGTTTTCCTGTGTTTGTATCAATAGATGCAATCACCACAAACATTCCGTCTTGTGCGAGCATTTGTCTGTCACGAATAACTACATCTTGCACATCACCAACTGAAAATCCATCAACGATCATTGGTGCACCAGGTGCTTTCTCTGGTCGTGCGACAATCTTTGTACCATTTTCTACAATTTCAATTATTGTTCCATTATCAGGAACGATGATATTTTCTTCGGGCATGCCAAGCTCCATTGCGAGTCTCTTGTGAGACTGAAGCATGTGGTGGTGTCCATGGATTGGAATAAAGAATTTTGGATGAGTTTTTCTGTGAAGCCATTTGATGTCTTCTTTGTTCCCGTGTCCTGTGGCATGAACATAGTCTTCACCTGATGTTCTGTAAGTCACGATATTTACACCTTGTCGTGCAAGTCCGTCTTTCATTTTTGCAACAGCAATTTCGTTTCCAGGGATAATTGATGCAGAAAGAATGATAGTATCACCTTTGCGAAGCTTGAACTTTGCGTGTGTGCCCATTGCTGCACGATTGAGTGCTGCAAATTCTTCTCCTTGGGCACCTGTCATAAGTACGATTATTTTATCGTGAGGATAATTTTCCATTTCCTCAACAGGAATAATTGTTCCTTTTTTAGGAGTGACGAGTCCTGCCTGTATCACAATGTCGATATTGTTTTTCATTGAGCGTCCTTCAACAACTATTTTTTTGTTGAATTCTTCTGCAATATTGATGATTTTTATTAAACGTGTGATATGTGATGCGAACGCAGCAATGATAATTCTCCCGCCTTTATTTTCACGGATAAGATTTTCAAGACCAATATGCACTTTGAATTCAGGAAGTGAAAAACCTTCGTTCTCAATGTTTGTTGAGTCGGTCATGAGCAACAAGACGTTTGCATTATCAAATTGCTTGTATTCTTTTTCTTCACTAGGAGTTGGGATACCGTCAACATGATCGAGTTTGTAGTCTCCTGGTGTTACGATTTGTCCATAAGGAGTTTCAATGATGATTCCCATAGAATCCGGGATAGTGTGAGTCACACCCCAAAATTTGATACGTGTTTTTCCAAGAGTTATTGTCTGGTCTTTTTCAACAATATGAGCATTGAGTGGTGGCAATTGAGGAAATTCTGACTGACGTTTCTTCATGAGAAGTACTGAAAGATTTCGAGAATATACAGGTGGATTTCCGATACGTGAAAGCACAAGAGGTACACCTCCGATGTGGTCGAGGTGTCCGTGCGTGATAATCATTGCGCGAATTTTATCTTGTCGTTCTTCGAGATAGCGAGTGTTTGGGATAATGTAATCAATTCCAGGTGTGTCGTCTCCGGCAAATTGCATTCCCGCATCAACTACTATCAAATCATCGACTGTTTCAATTGCAATCATGTTCTTACCGATTTCTTCCACTCCTCCAAGTGGAATAACACGAATTACCCCAGGAAGTACTGGTGGAATAGTAGAATTCTTTTTGTTTCCACGGTGTTGTTGTGGACTTCGCCCGCGAGGTGCTCCTTTACCAGAATACTGGTAGGTGCGTGCTTTTGGTCCAGCTTTTTTTGCTGCGTGCGGTCCGTGACTGTGGCTTTTTTGGCCATCGCTGTGATGTGATTTTTTTGGATGTTGAGGGTTGGGAGAAGGATGGTTTCCTTTTGGTTTTTGTCGATGAGTCCATCGGCCTTGTTTGTTCTGTTCTGTCATAATAGTGTAATTAAAGAGAGTAATAAATAATTAATTGTTAATAAATACTTTCCACACACGGTCTGTATATAGATACCATGAAGTGATTGTTGAAAATCGATCTGAAGGTTGAACTACACCACTGATGTCGACTCCTTTGATGTCGTCACGAATTACATAAGTAAAATCAGGTGAATAAAGAAACACTGCGGGATATTCCTTTTTCATTTCATCTCTAATAAGTGAAAGTGTTTCAAATCTTGAATTGTCATCAAGTTCAGATATAAATGTTTCAAGTAGTTTGTCTACTTTTGTATTTGCGTATAACGCAATGTTCAATCCTGGGTCGTTTCGTTGAGATGAGTGCCAAAATGCAAACAAATCTGATTCATGGTTGATGATTTGACCAAACAACAGCATGTCATATTTTCGAGGACGAATGATTGATTGGTTGAGTGTTCCCATATCATACACACGTATTTCTACAGGTATTCCAATCGCCAAGAGATCTTGTTTGATATATTCAGCAACTTTTGTGAGTTCAGGTGAGTCGATTGTGGTGATTGAAAATTCCAACGTTTTTGTATCTTTTCCGGTTGTTTTTTCTCGTACACCATTTGCGTTTATTTTCCAGCCAGCATTGTCGAGAATGTTTCGTGCGGATTCAAGTGATGCGGGTGAAATAGATGACATCCCGACAATTTTTTGAGGAACAGGTGAGTCAATAACTGATCCATATCCATAAAGCACTTCGCGGACAATTTTCTCTTTGTCTATCGCGGTATCTATTGCTCGAAGTACATTTCTGTCTGTAAAAATTGGTGCTTGAGTTTGGTTGTAATACAATCCAAAAATTCGAGGCAAGACACCATTTGCAACTTGGTATCCGTCAGTTTCGAGTCCTGCAGCATACAAAGGAGAAAGCCCGCTTGCATGATCAACATCATTTGAAGATACTGCTTTTGCAAGATCTTTTTCATTTGCATAAAAATGGAACACGATTTTATTCAAATACGCGCGTCCGTTTATGTATTTTTTAAACACCTTCAATTCGTAACTTTCAGGAATTCCCGAAGATTTTTTCTGAACCTTTGTGATCTGGAATGGTCCTGATCCTATTGCATAGGTGTTTATGTCACTGAAGCTCATTTCTTCAGGAGAGAGTTCTGACCATATGTGTGCGGGAACAATTCCTGTTGTTGTACTATCAAGAAACGATGCAAAAGGTTGCTTGAGTGTGAATACGATTGTTCTGTCGTCAATTTTTTCAACCAATACACCTTCCCAGTTTAGTCGGCGCGGACTTTTAACTAAAGGGTCTTTTATTTTTGAAACTGTAAATACCACATCGTCTGCAGTAAGAGGTTGTCCATCATGAAATGTTATTCCTTGCTTGAGAATAAAAGTATATTCAAGTCCATTATCACTTAGAGAATATGATTCTGCCATATCTGGAACGAATGTTCCATCTGGGAGTTTTTTCATGAGTCCTGCGTACACCAAAGAAGTGATATCTCTATCTGCGTCTGAAAGTGCGAGAATCGGATTGATAAAACGAGGTGTTCCGACTATTCCTTCATCGATTGTACCACCATACGCGGGAATATTTACAAGAAATTGATTATTTATTTTCCAAAGAATACCAAATGTTGAGAGAATAAGAAGTGAAATGAATACTATAAATGTATACCACTCTTTTTTAGAAAGTGCGTGCAAGGCGCGTGTGAGTGACGATTTATTAAAAGCGCCACGTGTAAAAAAACTATGTGATTGATCCATAACTACATAAATGTAAACTAATGTACGTTGTTCTTCTTATGGAACTAAATTAAAGAAGAATTTGTGCGATAGAAAGTGCAACAAAAAGCACTCCCAACACGAGTGTCAGATTAAAAAGGAATTTTTCAGATCCACGCTTTGTATGGTAGATAACTGAGTCACTTCCACCAAGACCCGCTCCGAGTCCTGTGCCAGATTGCTGTAGAAGAATCGCGATAATGAGAATTACAGAAAGAATAATCTGAATCCACGGTAGTACATTAGAAAATGATTCCATGGAGTAAGTATGCCAGATTTTGCATTTTTTTGCAAACTCGCAACCTTATTGAGATAGTTCTTGAACTAAAGTGAATATTTTAATAATAATTGCGTGCAGTGTGTATATATAAAAGTACTCCGTGTCTATTTTGTGTGGAAAACTTTTTATGAGTGTTTATTTTTCAATGATACAATATATGTGTTATTAGTCTTAGTACTTTTTGTGTTCTTTATTTTTATTATGCAAAAAAATTATATACAGTTTTTAGTTCTAGCATTAATCGCAGTTGGTATGGTCATGATTGCAGGTATTCGTAGTGATGTGAATTCACTTGAGTCACAACTTGCGCTCACAGGTCGTGCGCTGGTCAACAAAAACACTAGTGTGACTGACACAGAACCAGCTACTTCGAATAAAGTAGTAGCACCTTATTCTCTTGCTCAAATTGAGGATTTTGCTAAGAAGTTTGGTTTGGTAAAGAATACTGATGGAACATATAATCCAACATCGTCATCAGCAGGATCAACTCCTGCATATACATGTCCAACATGTCAGGAATATGGCCAGGGTTGTTGCGTGGTAAGCACTTCAGGGGTGTCAAGTTCAAGTTCTCAAGAGTGTAAAGGTAGTTTTGGAACAACGACATATCTTGGATTCTGTTCTGTAGCTAAAAAAGTTAGCAGCACGGACACTACAACTGGTGGAACATCAGGTTCTGCTGAAAGAGAAAATCGAAAATGCAGAAGAAGTGAAGAGTGTCCAAATCCTGATATTTGTCGCGGTGGTTTTTGTGTCCCATGTATTAATTCATCAACAATGGACTGCACAGGAAGAATGACATCAGGCGGAACATCATCTTCAAACACTCAAAATGCACTTTTAAGAACAACTCTCAAGAAAGGAACACTAAATAGTGCTGATGTAACTCTTCTTCAGAAAATGCTCATTGATCTTGGATTCCTCACTGTGACACCTTCTGGAAATTTCTTGAGTATGACAGAAAAAGCTGTGAAGCTTTTCCAGTCTGCATATGGTATTAGTCCTGTGTCAGGTATTGCTGGAGAGCTCACTCGAGCAAAGCTCAATTCTATGTGTACTTTGAATAGTAGTACAAATGAAGTTGATTGTGTGATTCGATAGCCAAAAAAAGCCTTATTTTATAAGTCTTTTTTGTTTTCCATAAAGTGCTTGACTTATATTTTAAGAGGTATATAATAGCCCTATCTCTTAGACAACTTTGTAGTTGGCATAAAGATTGGATTTTCGAATCCACTCTTTTTGTACTCTGGCAAAGAAACAGGGATGCGAACATTGATAAATAAAAAGTACAAGAATGTATATTTTTAATCCAAAAATATGCAAGTGAACAGTGCAAGTCTAGGAATTATTGAAACAATGTGTTTTGTTTCTTGTTTTGTTTCGTTCTACGACTTGTGGCGGACTTCGGTCCTCACAAGTTTTTTTAGTAGAGTTTGATCCTAGCTCAGGATGAACGCTGGCGGCGTGGATAAGG
>CAYWZM010000010.1:0-15849 GCA_964462355.1 uncultured Candidatus Saccharibacteria bacterium | reverse complement strand
TTTAAATTTTAAAATGAAATCAAAAATAATACCTTTTATATTTGCAGTTGGAGCAGTGGGAGTATTTTTCTATTTTTCTTCACAAAAAGAAATGTCTAAATCACCATCTCTTCCTTCTGATACTTCACAGAGTGCACCACTTCCAGACGGAAAATATTGTTATCAGTATTCCCAAAAAGCAACACAAGATACCCCGTATAGTGTCGAAGAGTATTCAGAAATTGTCTTAAGTGGAAACACTGTCTCAGGACTCAAACGTGGATCACAATCTGGACCAGATATGTCAAATGGATTCGACGGCACACTCTCAGGCACCAGAGACGGGAACAGCCTCACTATACGCTTTAAATACGTCATAGAGGGCAGTTCTGGGGAGGAAATGGAATTGTACTCATTGGACGAAAACACCCTCACAAAACATCGCTATACGCTCAAGGAAGAAGGTGGTGTATTGGTCCCAAACAAAGACGAATTTGTGAAAGATATTGTTGCCACAAAAGTATCGTGTAGAGAATAAAAAATCCCCGACGTTTCGCATTGAAATGTCGGGGATGCTCTATTATTTAAACAACCTGTTTGTTTTCTTGATACTCCGTAAGGATAGGGATAATAGCAATATGAAAAGCAACAAACGCTATAAATATTGGGCAAAAACATTCGAGTATGAATGTTGGATCAATCGCTTGTTTCCTTATTAAACAATACACTGTTGCCATAACCACACTTACTAATGCCATCCTAGATAATTCTAAATAGAAATTGACACCGTAAACATTTTTTCTAAAGTAGTCCATCACAGACGACACATCGCCTAAAAATGTATTTAGCGAATACCAAAATGATGAAATAGAATCACTGTTTTTCAAAAATACAACACAGTAGATAACCGCAAATGTTAGAAAATACTCAATCAGTTTCAGATGACGAAATTCGAAACACAATACAAGGAAACAAAGCAGATATACACACACTGCCAAAGAAAAAAATCTTTTTACACACACCCGAAGAAATAAGAGTGAATTGTTTCCATAGGTAGTACTGTATTTACTGAGAAGGTTCAACCCGCATACTGGATAGGTGTAGTTTTCATTTTTTGGATTTTCATAAAATGCTACCATTGAACGATGATCAAGATAGCTGATTATCCTAAAAAACAATTCTCCTCCACCAACAACAATCAAAAAGTATATAGCAGTAATCAAAAATATTCGTGAATATTTCGAAAACAACTCAGGATATTTTTCTACAAGAAAGTCGAAGGGATGTACACCAGCGGTTCCAATCAATAGCAAGTACACAACAATAAGTGAACTCATCGCAAGTAATATCAGTGCAGCACTATTGGCACCAATAAGTCCCGCTTTAAAGAAGACAGGCGTGTTTGAGGTTGTATTTTTCATAAGATCGTTTTTTATCTTTATACTACAATATTATAATTTTGTCAAAATACGTATTAGAGGAGGGCAGTCTACTGAGATTGATTTTATGCATTTTTATGGTATAGTTTTTGAAATTGTAAATACAACACCATGAAAAAAAAGAATATTTCCCGCAATGGGAACACTGGAAATGAATTTCAGTGAAGAAGCATTCACCATCTTGGCACGAAACCTTTCACGTAGCTTGAATGTGGACATGAACATTCATGTACCTGGAGAGTCTCCCAAGTATGTATCAGTCACAATTACCGATGTGATAATGCCGAAGCAAATTCAGCATGATGAGACGAGCTTAAATACCGATGGACAAAGATTGAGTTTCATCAACAAACAGGAAGGTCCTATCATGAAAGAATTCAATTCCTATCGCTCATTGATTTGGTTTGCAGTATGGAACATAAAGAAAACTATGTGGTTCATGCACGGAACAATAAATGACGAACACAAGGAAAAAATGCTTATCGTGCACATTCCAAACATTGGAACATTTTACAGAATTGGTCTCACATACCAAAATCAAGACCAGGAATTTCTTGATTTGCTTTCAGGAATGTTCAAAGGAACTCCTTTGGAAGATGAAAAATAAAAGTGCCCGGCGTTTCGTATTGAAACGCCGGGCTTTATTAATGGGACTTCATAAAATTCCTATATGATTGAATATGTACCCACACAGATGCAAGCACCTGATACATAAGAAAAAAATAAAGATGAGCACATGTATACACACCAAAACTGTATTGAAACAAATCAGAAAACAGTATCATAATCCACGCTGGTAGTATTGATAAAATAAAATACAAAAGCGTAATAATGAATTCCGATTTCGAAAAAAGACATCGTATTGGATCAAATACAAACACATAAAGCATTTCTACTAATCCTGGCAGAGCTAGCTCAAATTCAACTAAATTGAATATTTTACGAAGCAATAATGAATACACAACTCCTGCTAGCACCCAAAGCACATGGTGACGTAGAGAAGTTGTAAGTATTGGATCATAGTTATACAATCTGTCTACTGCATTTCCAATACACGTTACTCCGATCACAACCAGCACACTAAACAAAAACCATCGCAATGCTGTTCGCTCAGCAAATTCATCTTCATCATCCATTCTCATTCGTTTGAATTCAGTCAATTTTATTCCTCCTTTCCATAATACAAGTTTCAGTACACTGACAAATACAATAAGCGGTATGACACCGAAAAAAGTAAACATGTTTCGAAAATAACTAACGACTGACTGATTAGTATCAAGTTTAATTACTGATTTTACATGCTCTGCAATTTCTACTTTGTGTGGTGACACGAAATAAACAGCATAAGCACCAAACAGGATCAAGGCAATTGATACGAAGAAAAAGATTAAAGGTGAATAGTGGTCTTTTTCTAGATGAGAGAGTGGAGAATTTTCTTGTTTGTTCATAAGGTTCGTTTTTTATCACACTACATTATAAATACTATTTTGTCAAAAAAACCCGCCTATGTGAGGCGGGTTTTGTATTATGTAATGTTTAAATTGATTCAATAATCATCAAAAATATAAAAAACAAAATCAAGAACAAGAAGAATTATGATTATAGCAACCACTTCTGTAACAATTAGATACACCAATGAATTCAATGAAAAAAACTCATTCAAACCATTCTCACAGGTTGCCAAATAAATAATTCTCACAATTATATAGACACCTGCAATAAGTTCTTGGAAAAAATACTCTGTATGTTTTCCAAAAAAACCATCGTAAAGATCTATATACCTATCTCGTACCAATCTTGCTATTGATGTGAATCCGAAAATACTAAACGATAATACGCTTGCAGTACAAAAAAATAACCATACAAAAACTAATAAATAAGTAATTAGGATTTACATTCTTAGAAAACTCAAAATAAAATGGCAGTATGACTATTCCAATAAATGCAACAATATTTGTAAGGAGCGCAATACGTGAGAGCAAAAATCCTTGCAATGTTTTTTCAGTCACATTACGATCATAGCAATCAAAAATATTTATCACACCGCTTCCAAAGGTAGAATAAACAAGATTACTTATTCGACCATGATATATGATCAACAAAAGATACAATAGCAATATCGTACCAATCTGTATGTATATCTGCACTGCGTTGAAATGAAAACCTGACAATGTCGAAATTCTTTGACCAAAAAAAGTTACTATTGTTATTACCATAAAAGTAATAAACGCAGGAATTACTGAAACTTTTGAGGACAATAGTATTGTCTTCGGCGAGGGTGTGTGTTGTATGTTCATAATGTTCGTTTTTTATTACATTACATTAGAAATATTATTTTGTCAAAATAAAAAACGATGCCTTTTTGAGACATCGGGGTACTTATTAAGTTGAATTTACTGAAATTTTTTTTGCTACCCAGAAGTACACCATGGCAAGAATAACAAAAATAATCACACATAGCACAATCGGAACTCCGTACATGACCAGATTGCTATCAGTGGTCATACCATAGTGCTCAATACACACATTGACTATCAGGTATTTTCCAATACTACGATCAATAAAATAATATGTAAAGCACGCAGACACAAGCCAAATACATGCATATACAACAAGGCGCTTTAGATTCATAATGATACGTTTTTGTTTACTTGAGAATACCTTATAGACCAAAAAAGTCAATAAACGCAATTTGTAGTAATTTGATAACAAAATACACGAACAAGGAAGCAGTCAAGTGTGATAAACTATATATATGGCTAAAAAAATTATTTCATGGATTCTCGTAATCGGAGTTGTTGGTTTTGCGATTTTTTCACTTACTCATTATAAAAAGGAACACGCAGAACCATTACCAGAGGTCGAAAGCACTGCAGTATTTATGAGTGAAGACGGAAAAACCGTTCCAGCGATTTTCTATGATGGTGTTGTCATGTTCAACATTGAAGGGCTCGGTGATACGGTACTTGCACAGACCATTTCCGGTTCTGGCGCGCGTTATGCAAACGAAGACGAAAGTATTGTTTTCTGGAACAAAGGTGATAGTGTCACCATTACAAAAGATGGCGTAGATATATTTGTTGGAACTGTGTATGACAAATCATCTCCTGGTGAAAACGGGGAAGGTTCGTCATCAAGTAATACTACTTTTTTACTCTCTGATTCATCTTGGAGTTGGGTTTCAACAGGAATGAGTAACAGTACAACAATTACGCCCAACAAAAAAGATGTGTTCACTGTGACATTTAATGAAGACGGAACACTGTCTGGAACAACTGACTGCAACAATTTCGGCGGAACATACACCACTGGCGAAAACAACTCAATTACATTTGGCGAATTCTCAAGTACTCAAATGTATTGTGAAGGATCACAAGAAGGCGCATTTATCGACATGATAGGCAAGGCTGACCACTTCATGTTTACAAACGACGGAAATCTCGTACTTCTTCTCAAATATGACTCTGGTTCAATTATGTTTAGAAAAAAATAACATTCCCAGACTATCACACCTCACACTTGTGAGGTGTTTTTTGTGTATGTATTGACAAATTCATTATATATGATAGAATACTTATAAACCATATCGCACATGAAAAAAATCTTAGTTTTATTCTTTGCATCTGTTGCTCTGATATCAATCAGTATAACAACGATACTGTGGGCAAATGCATACGACGGTATATTCATCCTTAAAAACATGGACCGTATGACCGCCCTCTATCCTGTAATTATAGGATGCATTACTTTTGTATCTGCAGTTGTATGCATAAAAATTTTGTTTGATGTGCTGAATACTGCCCATCAACAAGAAATGCAAGAAATCCACAAGCTCGGGTAACATGCGGAAATTTATTTTGAGTCTTGTGGTGGCCGCCTCGTAAGGGGCGGCTTTTTTATACACTTGCACAAGAACGTACGTTCGGTATACTAAAACCATGAACAAACGTAATGATACTCATACATACAGTGTGTATGGTGACAAATTATATGCATTTTATGAATCCAAGAAGCGTATGCCTTCGTATAGTGAAGCTGCTACACTTTTTGGATTCAAATCAAAAGACTCAGCATATAGAGCAATTCAAAAACTCATTACTCTCGGCTATGCAGAGAAAGATCACGCCGGCAAAATAATTCCAAAAAATTCTAAAATAAAGCAGCAACAAAAATCAGTACCAAGTCCAATACATCTAAAAATGCTTGGACTTGTCGAAGCAGGATTCCCAACACCCGCTGAAGAAAATCTTCTAGACACATTATCACTTGATGAATGGATTATTCGCAAAAGAGATTCAAGTTTCATGCTCCGTGTTAAAGGAGAATCAATGAAAGATGCTGGTATCAATGATGGAGATATGGTTATTGTTGAAAGAAGAGACAACGCACGTGTTGGAGATATTGTCATCGCAGAAGTTGACGGAGCGTGGACAATGAAATATCTCCGCAAAGATTCTAAAAAAGGATTTTATCTTGAACCAGCAAATGAAGCCTTTGAAAATATTTACCCACAAGAAGATCTGCGTATCCAGGCTGTGGTCCGCGCAGTAGTACGAAAATATGACTAAACACACATACATCATACACATAGACGGAGATAACTTTTTTGTCGCATGTGAAGTGGCACGACTCCCGCATCTTGTTGGTAAGCCAGTTATTGTCGGAGAAGAACGTGGTATCGCATCGGCAATGAGTAAAGAGGCTAAAAAGCTCGGAGTAACTCGTGGCATGCCTGTATATAAAATCAAAAAAGAATTTCCAGAAGTAACAATACTTCCTGCACATTTTGATTTATATCAACACTACTCAATACGCATGGCATCCATCGCAGAAGAATACTGCGACACAGTAGAACATTATGGTATTGATGAATGTTTTGGATCAGTAACACTTCACATTGAGAAAAACGAAGAATCTTTTTTGCGAGAGTATATTCAAACACTTCAAGATGATCTTACAAAAAGACTAGGGATTAGCTTTTCGGTTGGTATCGCCCGTACAAAAACACTTGCAAAGGTTGCATCCAAGCATAACAAACCGAACGGATTGTGTGTTATCACAGAACACAATCGCAAAGATATTCTCTCTCAAACAGCAATAGAATCCATATGGGGGATTGGACGAGCACTCTCAAAAAGACTTGTTGCTTCTCGGGTAGGGGACGCTCATGCATTTATCAGTATTGATGAAAAATCTATTCGTAGAAGATTTACACAACCAACACTCGATACATATCACGAACTCAAGGGTATACAAAAAATTTCACTCACGCATTCTTTGTCACACAGAAAGTCACTTCAGACAACCAGAATGCTGAGTCCTTATTCTTCCGAACGTTCGTTTGTATTTTCTGAACTTTCTCGAAATTGCGAAATTATTTGCGCACGAATGCGTGCAATGAATCTCAAAACAAAAAAGATTTCATTTTTTATCAAGCAAGTTTCCTTTTATAAAGGCAAAAGAAGTATTATTGCTGACGGACGAGAAGTTGAAATCGAACTCTACACATATAACCCAAGCGACATATTAAAAGCAATAGAAGGTCCATTCAATCAACTCTTTGATCCTGCAAAGAAATATCGTGGTACAGGAATTACTGTGTCTGAATTACGAACAACAAACGAAATTCCATATGATCTTTATAACAATCAGGAAAATAAAAACATAAAGGAATCATACACACATGTGTTTGATAGTTTAAGAAAAAAATTTGGTTCGTATGCACTTTATATTGGATCAAGCATGCGCTCAATCAATGCACGAGACAAAGAAAACACAGTGCGCAACACTAATCATCCGTATGAGTACAATCTTCCACTGCCATATCTTGGTGAAGTATTTTGATGAGGTCAACTACATAAATCAAATGAGTACTATATCATTACGAAACTAATGACAAGCCTTAAAATCGATTTAAAACGGTCAGTTCAGTATTCAAAAGAGCATTTTGAGACGAAATAGAAAAACTGCTCAAACGACCGACAACATAAGGTATGAAGTAAGAACATACATACAAAAATATAAAATAAATTTGAAATTAAAAAGTGATCCAAAAAAAATCGGGGATTCAACAAGGGAAAGAATCATGTACACATACACAGAGTCAAAACATTGAATACATACTAGGGAATACACAAAAGAAAAAAATAAGAGCCGGCAGAAGCCGGCCTTTATTTATATAGCTTTATTTATTATGTACATGTCGCAAAAGATATATTGTGCGACATGTACATAGTTATCCACAGGTACCTTATTAGACCACAGATCTGTCAAATGACTATACCCCCGCTGTACACGCATTAAACTTTTTTACCTGAGAATTATATTCAGAAATTTTTATTTTGAGAGATTGGAGTAGAGCGTTGTATTCACCTGCGAGGGCATTGTACTCATCTACCCTATCGTTATAGTCAGGAGAGAGAGTACTAGTAGAATCAACTTCTTCTTTTTTTAATTCAAGCTCCCCTCTTTTCTGATCAAGAATTGCTTCGTCGTGAGTAATTGAATCTTTGAGTGTTGAGTCAATTTTTTCACACAATGACAATGGTGCGCCAAAATGCTGAACTGCCATCCATACGGTACGTCCTTGATATACACCTTTTTTGACTGCGATACCAATCTCAGTAAATTGTGCATTTAAAATATTTGCGCGATGACCAGGACTTTTCATCCACTCGTCGACAATTTCATTTCCAGAATCAAAAGAGCCCATTGCAAGATTTTCTCCAATTACAATGTATTCATAATTTTCTTCATCAACAAGATCAGATAATACAACACCACGAGGTGATGTGTGCTCAAAGTAATTCATCTCAAACATATCATCAAGCTTTACTTGTGCTGATGCATTTAATTTACTATTGAGTACAAGTTGTTTTAAGTTGCCATTATCTAATCTCCCTTTGTTTGTTGCATCAAGTATTTCTTTTTGAGTTATTGAACTAAATGAGACTTTTTCTGAGTCTGATGACACTGAAGAAGTATAAGGTTTAGTAAGTGGTCCAGGTAATGATATTTGAAGTTCTTTAATATTTTCAATCTGTATTACTTGAGATACTCCACTTGCTGTTTTATTAAACGCGTTCTTAAGTGATGAATCAATTACATGAACAGGTGTTTTAAATAGTTCAAAATAGGCGCCAAGCACAATACACAAAGCCCCTAAAATGATGAGAACTATTTTGACTTTTTTTGATGACATAGACGACATGAAATACTTTGGAAATTAGGAGTTGTTATAGTTATAAAAATTATCACTTCTTTGTGCATGAAGTAGAAAGAGTATATCCATTTGCCTCGGCTTCTTCTTCTGATGAAAAATATACTTTGTTTTGCTCACTCAAAGTTTTCGCACCACTACAATACGTATAATAGTACTTACTCCCTCGCGATGAAGCCACGATGTCACTTTTTTCTATATCACCACTTCTGACATCTACCGTTGCCTGCAATTCTTCTGAAGTATCTTTATTAAGTGTTGCACCAAGTACTGCATCATCCTTACTAAGTATATCATCTGTTATCTTTCCTGAAGGAGACAGAGTAGGGGTATTTCCCTGCCCTACATTTGTATCTTTATAAAAATAGTCAGTAATTGACGGGTCAAATTTGACCGTAACTGGATTTTGTGTTTTTATTGAAGAATTCGACATTCTTCCCAAGGCAAACGAAGCAATTGCTACACATACAACAGTCAACACAACCAAAAAATCCTTCCCTTTTTCGCCTTCTATAGAGGACTTGATTTTTTCTAATAAAATAGGTATACTCATATAACATTTTAATTATAGTTTAAATAAGAAAAAAGTGCCAAATTACATAGTAATTTTAGCACCACAACACACACTATGGCACATAGAAAGTCTGGCGGAACAGCCTCAAACCTAAGAGATTCAAATCCAAAGTACCTCGGTACGAAGCTTTACGATGGAGAAACAGCACAAGCTGGTTCAGTTATTGTTCGACAACGTGGTACACGTATTCTCCCAGGTAAAAATGTTGGACTCGGAAAAGATCATACATTATTTGCACTTAAGCCTGGAAAAGTAAAATTCGGAACAACACGAAAAACACACTTCAACGGGAAAGTTATGACAAAGAAGAACGTACACGTACAATAAATCTTGAATCATAATAAAAAACTGATACATACATGTATGTATCAGTTTTTTATTATTCTTGTTCAATCATGAGTGTAAATGTTGTATTGCTTCCTTCAATTGATACTGTGATTTCATGAGAACCGATATCCTTAATTGGAGAATCAAGCTTGATATATTCAGGAAGTATATCTATCTGATGTATCTTTTTTAATTGAGAAACAATATCTTTTTCATGAACAGCCATAAAAAGATTTCCCTTTGTATTTGCTCGAGCTTTTATGGTAACAATTTTTCCCGTGATATCTGCGAGGTTTTTCTTGAGCAATGTTGAATGAATCTCTTGCTGCATTCGAGCGGTTTCCTTGATTAACTTAATTTTTGAAACTTGTTTTTCAGTAGCCAACTCAGCAAGTTTTTTGGGCAACAAGAAGTTTGACGCATAACCATCATTAACTTCTTTTATGTCATATTTTTTTCCTATTTTCGGAACATCTTTGAGTAGTATAACTTTCATTGCGGTAGTATGTTATTGAGCTTGTAATAATTCTAATGCTTTATCGTATTGTGGATCATTTTTCTTATCTGATTCTTCTTCGTCTTTTGGAGATTCAACTTTGACGTCAGGCTCAAGTCCTTGTTCTGAAATTGAATGTCGCTTTGGAGTAAGCCATTTTGCTACAGTAACCTTGAGCGCAGAATCATCTCCAAACGGTACTACTTCCTGCACAGAGCCTTTACCGTACGTTTTTTCACCAACTAGTGTAGCAATACCATATTCACTAAGAGCTCCAGCTAAAATTTCAGATGCTGATGCAGAACCTCCGTCCACAAGTATAATTATCTTTGAAGGCTTTTTTGTCATTGTATATCCTTTACTGCGATATATAGTTTCTTCTTTGTTGTTTCCGAATTCTTCAATTACAACCGGTTCACCTTGTTCAACAAACCAACTTGCAACATCAATTGCAGAGTCTAAATATCCACCCGGATTTCCCCGCAAATCAATAATCATCTTACGTGTACTACTTCTAGAAAATTCTTTCATTGCTTTTGCGAATTCGACTTCTGAATTTTCAGTAAAACTATAGAAATTGATGACAAAAACTCCATCCTTGATTTCGGTTTCAAGTGGTGGAACGACAATAGTGTCTCGAACCAAATCAAATTCGAGCATAGTCAATTCTTCTCCGCGCAGTAACGTCAAATGTACAGTGCTTCCTTTTTCTCCACGAATAAGACCAATTGCTTTTTCAGTACTCATTCCTTCCGTCGAGGTATCATCAATTTTCAAAATTTTGTCACCTGCAAGAATTCCCGCTTTGAATGCTGGTGAGTCTTTAAGCGGAGAAATAACAGTAAGTACCTTGTTTCGAATACCTATCTCCATTCCGACTCCAGAAAATTCACCTTTGATTGATGTTTGAAATTCTTCTGCTTCTTTTGGATTAAAAAACATTGTGTACGGATCATTTACTGAATCAACTAGTCCAGAGATTGCACCCCACACACGATCTTCAGTTGAGACATTTTTTGCGTCAGGATATTTTTCGTCGAGGGTGCGCCATACTTTCCAAAAAGTCGAAAGATTTACATCTGAAAAATCAGTTTCAGTAGATGATCGTGCTTGAGACAATGATGCACTTCCTACCATATACCCAACCCCAAAAACCGTGCAGATTACGACTAACACAAGAACATTAAAACTCACTTTTTTATAAAAAGGTGTTGGATTCATATATAAAGTATTATCTCAAAAAAATAGTGTTTTCGCAATTTATTATTCCTCGAGTAGTCCACCAGGAGTATAGGTATTTGCTGGGTCCCAAATCATCCACGAAGTGAGTCCAACATCGTATGTTGCTTGTATTTGGTCACGGACCATTTCTTTTGTGTATGTTGCTCCAAGATTAAAATCTTGCAACCATGGTCTTAGTTTCAATGGATTTTCGCCCATTGCCTTTGCTCGCTCTACAGCCTTATTCATTGAATAGTGAATTACATCATACGGATTCGCTGCGGGATTTTTTAGTCCATTCCATGTCGGAGGAAAGTGAGACGGGTACACCATTGGTGCCACAAAGTCTACGTACGGCAAAGTATTTTCAAGAACTTGACCTATATTTAAGTCATCTGTATTTGTTGTGACCATACCAAAAAGATCTGCCGAAATTGGAATTCCTTCTTTTCGAATTGTGTCATTTAGATATACAAAAAATGATTTAAGTACTTCTGACTTTGTATTACCTTCACTGATTGGATAATAAATATCTTTCATATTTCCATCTGAAGGAAATCGAATGTAGTCATAATTAATTTCATCGAACCCCATATCATACGAAACCTTACCTATATGCACAGCATAGTCCCATACCTCCTCAGAACCTGCATCAAGCCATGAGATACCTTTTCTGTCTTTCCATACAACTTCTTTGTTTGATGCAGTCTTTACTGCAAGCTCTGGACGCATTTTAACCAGATGTGGATCTTGAAATACTGCAACACGTCCAATCACATAAATTTTTTTTTTATGTAATTCATCTATAAATTGCTTTATGTTTTTGATCCTATTTTCCTCTACTTCTTCTTTGGCAAGACGTTCATCTCCACTCACAAACGAAATCTTTCCAGTATAATCCTTGATGTCAATCACAAGCGCATTTGCTTCTGTGGTGTCTACAAGATCAATGACTTTTTTTGCCATTGATGGAGTACTTGCAACCCAACTTGTCATATACAGGGCCTTTACGGGTTCTGGAGTTTTTATATGTGTAACAATAAATTCTGGCTCAGAAGAAGCTGAAGTAGCTTCAGTGGATTCGCTGTTTAATACGTCGGTACTTTCTACTGCCTGGGCAGACTGGAGTTCGGACGCAACATATGTTTGTTGAGAAAAACGAGATATTGCTAAATATCCCAACACGAGAGATACGGGAATTATTACTAATGTTACAAATCCTTTCATGATACGTTATTCAGAAAAAGTTCCTGTAGCTATTTTTGAAGTATCAGTTTTTCGTTTACGCACCACACGTGTTTTTTGTGTCACAGTATCAACACTAGATACAGGTGTTACACGATGAATAAGCGGGCCAGATTTTTCTTCGTAAAATGTTTTGAAGTTTGTGTGAGAATTTGAATAAGGAGAAACTTTTGGAGTTTGCGCATCTTCTACAGGATTGTACTCTGATTTAAAAACAACTTTTTCTGTTTCTTGTTCTGGGATTGTAGATGCAATGGAATTATGATGAGTGTTGTGAGCGGGTGTATCATTTTTGTCTCCACTTTCATCAATAAGCTTAAGTAAAACTTTTTTATGACGATACATCAAATATGCAAGCATGCACACGAAAAGGCCAGTTACTACAAATAAAAGATTTTTCCAAAATATTGGAAAACCTAAGTACGGCAAACAAAATATCCATACTCCGAGTGCAAAAAGTGTTTTTTCTTTCATCATAAATAGCTACTAATACGTTATTACCTTTAAAATTTCACCCTTCTTTGTTATAGCAATTTTATCATACTCTTTCGCAAATCTCTAAAATGTGAATTACTTTGCATCCACAATGACCACAAATTCGCCTTTAGTCTTTTCTTTATTTTTTTCAAAAAATTCTAAAAGATGCAATGCAGTTCCATAAAAATATCCTTCATGCATTTTGGTAATTTCCTTTGCCACCCCAATGTTTCGATCGCCTACCCATTTATGTAATTCATCTAAAAGCTTAAGAATTCTATGTGTAGATTCGTACATGACAACAGGATGCTCTATTTCGACTATTTTCTTTAGAGCAGTTTCTCGTCCCTTTTTGTGTGGTAGAAAGCCTAAAAAGGTAAACTCTGAGGCAGAAATACCAGAAATAGATAATGCTGAAACAAGTGCACTTGGGCCCGGAATAGCGACTATAGAGGCTTCAGGGAGCTCATTTCTTACCCTTTTCACCAGGAGTACTCCCGGGTCTGAAATACATGGAGTTCCTGCATCAGATACAAGCACAACATTCCATTCATGTTTCAAGGATTCGATTACTTCATTGTGGAGCTTGTCGCTTGAGTGTGACGTATAGCTTTTCATTGGTTTTTTAATTCCAAGATGCGAGAGAAGTTTGCCTGTCACACGTGTATCTTCACAGAGCACCACATCTGCTTTTTTAAGGGTCTCAATCGCACGAAGTGTAATATCTCCAAGATTTCCAATTGGAGTTGCGAGAATATAGAGTGTTCCGTACGTAGTCATAACGTGAGTATGCATTATTTTGCATTTTTAGACAAATAAAAAATGCCCTCCGATAAGGAAAGGCATTTAAAACATATTACTATTTGGAAAAAATCATTCCATATACCGAACTTAACGGAATATAAAGAACAATCTTTCCATTTTCTGCAAAAATATCATCAAAGGTATCAATCATTTTTCGATTACTTCCTGCCAGGACTTCGCTCATTCTGTCAGGTGGAAATTCATGTTGAAAATAATTAGATATTTCAAATACCTGAGAGTATTCAAAAGGGAAAAAACTTTCAATACCTTCCTTAATGTACGATGAATGGAGATATCGAAATATTTTTTTTGAATCATTCACACATACATGCAATCCCCTCAATTCATAGCCAAGATGCTGTGTGGTGTTCACAAAAAGTCTGTGAAGTTGAGTGACATATTTATCTCGCTCATTTGCTGATGTAAAATTTCTTGACTTCAGACTTAAATATAGTGATGGATATTGATCGAAATCGTAATGATATTCTTTTGGTGTATTTAGTTCGTCGTTAAACATGAGGGTTAGAAATTCATTAAGTTCTTGGTGAGGAACTTCTGGTCTGTTTTTTGATTTCTTTGCCATAACGAAGTACGTGTTGGTTTAATTCAAGTCTACCCCACACGCCACACATTATGCAACACTGCACATTTTAAGACATGTATCACTACAAAAATGCCCGTGGTCTCCTTCGCATGTTTCGCACAAAAGAAGATGCTTGTGACACGCAAGATTTTGGCAATTTATATAACGTTCTGATGCTTCTTTGCATCGATCACACTTCCCTATTACCTCATGATTTTTGGGATCATCGAAATGCATCACATTGCGTCCGTCAAATACATACAAACTTCCTTTGAAATCCTTTCCTGGATACTTTTCCATATACGATACAATTCCTCCATCGAGTTGATACACATCCTTGAATCCTTCCTTTTTGAGAAATCCTGATGCCTTTTCACATCGCACACCACCAGTACACACAGTGAGCACTGTCTTATCTTTCAAATGATTTATTTCATATATTTTTTCTTTGAGATCACGAAAATTTTCAAGTCCTGGAAAAATAGTATTTTCAAATTTCCCTACTTTGAGTTCGTAGTCATTACGCATATCTACAATTGCAAATTCTTTTCCTGCTTCATACCACCTGCGAAGTTCTTCTGGTTTAAGATGGATACCGGTGAGTTCGTTTGGATTAATATCTTCTTCGCCTAAATGCAGCGAGACAATCTCTTTACGTACCTTCACTGACAATCGCGGAAATGCCGTACCAGTGCCTACACTCTTCTTCCAGTGAATATTTTTGAATTCTTTTCGATTATTCATCCATGTAATATACTTTTCGGTATTTTCCTTTGTACCTTCAAGTGTCACATTGATTCCCTCACTCGAAACAATACTTCTACCCTTGAATCCAAGTACTTCTTGGACAGATTTTTGGACAGCCATCTCTTGGGCAGGATTTTCGATAGGAGTGTACTTATAAAATAGTAGTATTTGAAATTGCTCATTCATAGGACTAACTATACGAAAATGCTGGTTTTAAGTCAGTATTGACAAATACTTAATATTGTGATATTATAGTAATACGTTTGGAGTTATTCCAACAACGTATTTGAGAAATCGTATGTTCTCGAAGTTCTAAAAAATAATACTGTCGTTATGGCAACCAAAGGATTTTATCCGTTCAGAAGTGGTCTCGCAATCATCGCAGGCCCTTCTAAATTCGACCTAATGAACTCGTTGTTCAGGAAAGGAGAAAAAATTGAGTTTAAAGTAAAATGTGATAATGGTCACGAAATCTCGTTCCCCTTCACAACGCAGGGAATAACCTGCGAAGATGGATCCCATGAGCGCTGGCTCATAAAAGGTTACACGTTTAATTCAAACGATAACTCTTTTGACTCAGCGTGTGAATTATATTTTGATTCACGGTCAAGAACAGGGAGCATCATTGAGTACACGAAAGTTGGATAATTTAAAAAACCACCCCGTAAGGTGGTTTTCTTTTTTTTGTGCGCGCACTAGGGGTCGAACCTAGGACCTTTCGAGTATCAGTCGAATGCT
>CAYWZM010000009.1:0-16290 GCA_964462355.1 uncultured Candidatus Saccharibacteria bacterium | reverse complement strand
ACTAATAAAATAACTTTATAATTTAACTGCAGGTTGCTTCTACGCCTGGACCACCACCCGAAGCCGTTCCATCCTTTGCGACACCTTGATAATTTACACACCATGCTCCACCTCCTTTAAGCGGCATTGATACTGCCCAACTATCAGGAGTATCTCCAAGAGCACATGTTACTGACCAGTTATCGGGATCATATGTATTTGAAATTGCCTGAATTTTTCCTCCAATTCCATCTGTAGGATTAAATACAGTTCCGTCTGTCTGGCACGCTACCTGAGATGCGGTCGCAGCAATAGCATTCACATCTCCTCGATACGACCCAGAAACAGTATGGTAAAGCTCTGCTTGTGATCGTAGATTTGAGAGACTTGCTTTTGTACGGGCGTCGATAGATTTATTTTTTGCAGAAGATAGTGATGTAAGAACAACAGACGCAAGTATTCCAATAATCGCAATGACCACGAGAAGTTCGATGAGTGTAAATCCTTTTGTGTTTCTTTTAAAATTACCAAGACTCCTAAACAATAGATTCATATAAAAAGTATATCACGCATATATAAAAATACTCACACAAATGTGTGAGTATTTTTATATAGTGAGTTAAAAGACTATGAACATGCACCTCCTGAAGCAGCACCTGATCCAGCTGAACCTGTGTTATCTACACACCATGTTCCTGTACTCTTAAGTGGACTTGAGATTGCCCATGATTGTCCATCTGCACTTGTGTTACAAGTAACTGAACCTGTACCATTTTGTACTTCAATTTGACTAATTGCAGAAGTGATAACAGTATCTGCAAATGCTCCTCCTGTACATGCTGAAACTGAAGTTCCATATGTTTGACTATGGTCATCGTACCAAAGTTCAGCTTGTGCACGAATGTTTGCCATATTTGACTTGATTGATGCATCTGCTCCTTTTGATCGAGCTGAGTTAAGTGATGCAAGAACAACTGATGCCAAGATACCAATGATAGCGATAACAACGAGCAATTCAATAAGTGTAAAACCTTTTTTATTATTAACCATACTAAATAATTATTTATTAATCTAAATTACTTCTTGTCTCTACGAATAAAGACACGACCTTATAATGCCTATATTTTAACACATATTCAAATGGATACTGCAAAATGACCAACTGTGGAAAACTAGCATTGTTCTGAGAAGTGTATCAAAAAAAAGACCACCAAGGTAGTCATTTTTTAGTACTAATAGTGATACGATTTTGATATCCTAAGAAATTCCTGATGCAATATTGTAAATAGGTACAAGTACTGATGTCAAAAGTATTCCGACACCGACTCCAAGAAGCACAATCATGAAAGGTTCAATCAAGTCTACAAGTGTATCAACTGCATCATCAACTTCTCGTTTGTAAAACTTTCCAAGTGTTTTAAGAACCATCCCCACAGATCCTGTTTCTTCTCCGACTTTTATCATTTGCACCATGATTGAAGGAATTTCAATGTGACGATCTACAGAGTCTGCAAGTGATGAACCTGCTTTTACTTTATCAGCTGACATGAGCATAATATCTCGATAGACACGATTTCCCACGACTGCTGCAGTGATTTCTATCGAGCGAACAATTGGAATACCTGAAGTTAGCATTGTTTCCATATTGTCAGCGATTCGAGAAAGATAAAGTTTCGTAAACAAATTACCTGCAAATGGAATTGAGAGTTTTACTTGATCTAAATATTTCTTTCCTTTGTCTGATTGTGAGTACCACCATACATACCCACCAAATGCGATAAGTGCAATCAAGATAAATAATCCGTAATTCACAAAGAAGTTTGAGATACCAATAACAACTTTTGTGTATACAGGAATTTGTTGTCCAGAATCAATAATAATCTGCGACAATTTTGGAATCACTATCACAAACATAAGAATCATCACTGTGATAAATACAAAGATAACAAACGCTGGATAAATGAGTGCGTTTCGAGTCTTTGAAGTGAGTTCGTATTGTCTATCGAGATAATCTGCCAAATATGAAAATGTTTGAACTAATTTTCCAGATTCTTCGCCGGCTTTGACCATATTGACATAAAACTCTGAGAACACTTTTGGATGTTTTGCAAGTGCTCCCGAAATTGAAAATCCGGCCTGAATATCGTCCACTATTTGATTAAGGGTTTTTTGAAGAAGTTTATTTTCTGTGTTTCCTCCAAGAAGCGAGAATGCTTTGAGCGCAGACACTTGTGCTTCAAACAATGTTGAAATTTGTCGTGACAACATCACAATGTCTTTCATTGGGACAGATTCAAGAAGACGTATTTCAAGAAAACTTTTTGCTTCATCTGCAGCCTTGATTGATGCAACAACAAGACCTCGACGTTGAAGAGCCGAAATCGCCAAATCTTTATTGACCGCTTCTACCACACCTTCTTTTTTTTCACCTGTTGCCGTAATGGCCTTGTAGTTGAATTGCATAGAAAATAATTATTGAAAAAATAAATTAGATAAGTCGTTCCAGTCCTTTTGGATTGAGTGAGTGAAGATATGCATTTTCGATACTGATTTCACCTTTTTGTACAAGTTCAAGAAGTGAGCGGTTCATATCAATCATTCCTTGTTCATATCCTGTTTCAATCACCACATCGATTTCATGTGTACGCTTCTCACGAATCAAGTTTGATACTGCATTGTTGTTTACAAGAAATTCAAATGCTGGCACAAGTCCTCCTGTGATTCGAGGGATAAGTCGTTGTGAGAATATCCCGAGAAGTGAGTTTGAAAGCTGGATGCGAATCTGGTCTTGTTGTCCTGGCGGGAATGAATCAATAATACGGTCGATAGTTTGTGATGCATTATTGGTGTGAAGCGTTGAAAGTACCAAGTGTCCTGTCTCAGCGGCAGTCACTGCAGTAGCAATAGTATCAGGCGAACGCATTTCTCCAATCATAATCACGTTCACATCTTGTCTAAATGCTGACTTGAGCGCAACAGTAAAGTCTTTTGTATCAATACCGACTTCGCGCTGATCAATCATTGATCGCTTTGGTTCAAAAATAAACTCAATCGGATCTTCAATGGTGACAATATGTTCTGCGCGTTCATTGTTGATGAGGTTAATCATTGCAGCCATCGTGGTTGATTTTCCTTGACCAACTGGACCCACAACAAGAAAGAATCCTTGCTTCTTACGTGCATATGTTTCAATAATTGGAGGCAAATTCAAATCTGCAATAGTCTTAACTTGAGGAATCAAACGCATGGCGATACCGATCATGCCTTTTTGAAAAAACGCATTTCCTCGAAGTCGTGATTCTCCTCTAAAATTGTATGAAAAATCGACTTCCTGATTTTCAAGAAAGCGTTCTATTTTTTCTTTGTCTCCGAGAAGTTGACCGAGAATACCAAGTACATCTTCATTTGAAAGGATTGAACGTTTTACTAAAAAGATAAGTTGTCCAGTGACACGGATTGCAGGATAGCGTCCTGCTGAAATATGCAGGTCAGAACCTCCTTCACGAAGGACGGTAAGAATAAGCTCTTCGAGTTCTTTTTTGTAATCCATGTACTATATAAATTAATTAGCTTTTTTAATAATGTCGTTCACTTTTTCGATAACTTCAGACGGTGTATTGTTTGCCTTGATGATATACCCTGACACACCGAGCTCTTTTCCCTGATTTATGTCTGATTGCTGACCTCTGTTTGAGAGAAGAATTTTTATTGAAGCAGGTGAAAGATTTTCATCTTTAATTTTTTGAAGAAGTTCAAACCCGCTCATTACAGGCATTACAATATCAGTCAAAATAACATCAACTACTAATCCATTTTTTAATTGATCATACGCAATCTGTGATCCAAGTGCAGTAACAACCTCAAATCCAGCCTGTCCAAACTTGAGCGCATACATATCAAGCAGGAAATTGTCATCATCAATTATAAATATTTTGAGTTTTTTCTGTTCTTCCATAGTACTTTTAGTATACCACCTTGCACTCAATCAACAATCCACACTCTAAAGAGCATACACCTCCTGGATAGGAATTTCGCCATCTTTGAGGTTTTTCATGAGTGCGTCTTCTTTCATTGTAAGCATTCCTTTTTGTCGGGCAGCTTTGTAAATTTCTTGTTCTACAGGATTTTTAAGAATCACTGTTTGCATCTCTTTATCGACAGCAAACATTTCAAATACCGCAGAACGTCCTCGTGTACCACTTGGACAGTCAGATGATGGTTCCATCTGATACATACTGTCTCCGATATTTAATTTATCTTTGTATTCTTTTGGCAAATCTGAAAACTGCTTCTCTATCATTATCTTTGTTGGCTCATCCATTGGCACTTTTTTACGAGACGATGGACACACCGTGCGAGAAAGTCTTTGTGCGATTGCAAGTGTAAGTGTCGGAGCAATCAAGTATGGATCAACTCCCATGTCTATTAATCGAGGCACAACACCAATAGCACTATTGGTGTGAAGTGTAGAAAACACAAGGTGACCAGTGAGTGCAGCTTGAATTGCCAATTTTGCAGTTTCGAGATCGCGGATTTCTCCCACCATGATAATATCTGGGTCTTGTCTCAAAATAGAACGAATACCGGACGCAAAAGTATATCCGATTTCTGGCATGACTTGAGATTGAGAAATATCAGGGATATGATATTCAACCGGATCTTCAAGCGATACAACATTTGATTCTTCGCGGTTGAGCTCTTTCAACATTGAGTAAAGTGTAGTTGTTTTTCCGGAACCTGTTGGACCGGTAATCAAAATAAGTCCATATGGTCGTGCTAATGCTTCTCGAATAAGCTTTTCGTTTTCAGCAGAGAGACCGAGTTCAGAAAGTGCTTTGACTCCTTTTTCTGAATCGAGAATACGCATCACCACTTTTTCTCCATAGTACGCAGGAAATGTTGAGACACGGAAATCAACTTTTCTTCCTGAAATTTTTGCAGAAAATCCTCCGTCTTGCGGCTTACGTTTTTCGTCGAGCTTAAGCTTCGCAAGAATTTTGATACGCGCAACAATACCTGCATACACATTCGGAGGAAGTACGAGCGATGTGTGCAGCACACCATCAACACGAAAACGCACCTTGACCTTGTCGCCAGTGTTTTCAATATGAATATCGGATGCGTTACCTTCTGTCGCATGATTCAAAATCACCGCCACAATCTTGATGATTGGCGCATCTTCGGTAATTTTATTTTCATCATTTTTACCTGCGAGTTGAGGCTTGATTGCCGAATTGAGCACATTTTCTGCTTCCTCTTGAGAAATACTTGTATCAAATTCAGAAAGTGCCTGATCAACTTCACCAGAAAGTCCTTTGTAGTTTCCAAGTATAGCTTTAAAGTCTCCATTTGAAATAAGAAATATCTTAAATGGTGTATTGAGTTTTGATGCAATAAACTGGAGTGCATTCATTGCCTCGATATTGTCCGGATCAATAACACCAATCTCAAGCACTCCATCGGTCATACCTACTGGCACAAATTTGTAGTGTTCAGAAGAATCTTGTGGGACATATTTGAGTACGTCAAAATTAAAAGACTTGAGGTCAATTTTTTTTGTTGGAATAGAGTAGTACTCACCACGAATTTTGGTGAGTTCGTCTTCATTCATTCCAAATTCAACAAGCGCATCGGCTACGTTGCCTGCGTGCATTTCGCGCGCACGTTCAAGCACAAGTGACACCTGGCTCTCATCGATTACGCCTTTCTTTACAAGATCTTCAAGAAAAGTCATGGATGTCTTTAAATGTAATTATGGTAACGTTGTAAACACAAGAACATCACCTTCAAACACAGAAGCACCTGTTACTGCGACTGCTTTAAAATAATAAGTAGTGTTTGGAGTAAGTCCTGGTAGTTCACGATTGAATACACCTGCTGTTGTTTGTTTTATTTGCGGTGTTCCATTTGAAAGTGCATCAGGATTTGTTCCCCACTCAAAATAACGAATTGTTGTTGCTGATGGCGCAAACAGTTTACCATTCACTACAGCTGTAGTACGTGTGATTGTGGTTGCTTCTACTGTTTCTACTGTAGTAGAAGTTGTTTGTGATGAAGAAGAAGCTTGTGTATTAATTACCGAAGCACTTTGTGAAGTAGTTGTTTCTGGTGTTGGTGACGCACTTGGAGCCACTTCGACATCTGTACCAATCGGTGCAAATGGATTTGGTCTACCTTGGTTATTTTGGGGAACGAGTTCTTTGGTGAAATCTCGTAATGACTTGAAAGAATCACGATCAAGAAGAGATCGATCGAGTTTTATTGTGCGAAGGCTGAGCAGTGTATCAAGAAATCCTTGTCCAACATCATCTGCACTTCCTGCAACCGTCTCACCTGCAAGTACATCTGAATTTCCTTCTTCAACAGTAAGAAGGTCTCCACTTGCGGGAGTATTGTTTGAAGAAAACGAATTCCATGCGTAGACAATAACGCCAAGGATAAGTAGGAATATAAGTATGTTTCTTATTTTAGACATGATTAATTCTTTAGCCAATAAGTTCGTAATGAAATATCATACTGATACACATCTTTTGGTTTTCCAAATCCTTGCACTGGATTGTTGTCTGGTGAAGTGAAGCTTATTTGATTGATATCTACAATTCTCAAACTCTTTTCTATGTCTTGAAGAAATGCAACAAAGTTTGGGTAGGTACCTTCGGTTGAGAATGAAAGATTGAAAATACCATATTCCTTTTGTGCCATCTTGAGATCATTTGAGTTTTCTTCAATTTGCTTTCCAGTGGTGTCTTTTGTTGCAACATCAAATTCAACATTTTTTATTGTCATACCATAGCGTACTGCAACACTTTCAATTTCAAGAATAAGTCGAATATTGTCGACATTGTCTGGCAAAAGTTTGCGGAGGCGTTCGAGCTCATCATCTGTAAACGTATTGTACTGTTGATTGAGTACATTTTTTGCTTCTTCCAGCTTCTTTGAGTTTGCAAGTGCTTCGTCATACGAAGAAACCTGCACACGAAGTTCTTTCACGTCATTGTAAACTGGATCAGTGTATGCGAAAAATACCCCGAGAGAAACTGCAATCATTATTATTGGTACGATATATCTAAACATAACTATTGTGTTGCACCATTATCGCTATTAAGCGGTGTTGTATCTCCTGTTTCTAGTATTCCGCTGGCCTGACTTCCTTCTCGTGCAAGAGTATCTTCAAAATTGATGAATGTCGGATCAACATAAAACATTAAATCAAATGCGATTCTTCCTTTATCATCAAGATTGAGATTTGAAAAAATAGGATCTTTGATGTATCTGTTTTTCACAAATGCATCTGATTGAAGCGCAATACCATCATACCCTGTTGCTTTTCCTGACATTTCAACATTTACACGATTTTCGATTGGATCAAATGAGTAAGTGAATTTGGTAAAACTAATTGATTTGAGAGTGTATTGTTGGAGTGCGTCAAAAATAGGAGAAATGACTACGTGACTTGAAAGAATTTCTCGTGAGCTATTGATGCGTCGATCGAGTTTTTGCATTTCTTCGACAAGGTTTGAATCAAAACGTTCTTCTGCTACTTTAAGCATATTTCCTTTAGATTTGACCTGTGACTCAAGTGATACTTTGTAGAAATATACCGCACCTGCTGAGATAAGTGATGCAACAAATATGACTGTTCCCAAAAATGAAAGTAGCCCTACAGATCGAGGACGCTCAAATTTTTCCTCTACGATAGGTTTTTTTGGTATAAATGATGTTTTAAATTCTGATTCCATGAATGAACTATATGAATGAACTATTGTAATTTTCTCAATGCCAGACCTACTGCAACCGCAAATTCAGGACCCGTTGCTTGTAGAATCTGCTCAAGAAATGCGGGTGCTTCTGTTCTCCCGAAAGGATGGCCGAGTACTACTTCACTTCTAAAACTTTCGTGAGCATACTGTTCGACACCTCTCATGAGCGCACCTCCACCGATAAGAATAATTTTACCTACATTTCTATTATACTTCCTTTCATAATTGAGCACTACACTTTGTGCTTCATTAAAAATATAATCGAGACCAAGTCGAATCACTTCTGTCACATTTGGATCAGGAGCGCCTCCACCAAGCCCATACTCACGCTTGATATCTTCTGCTTGAGTAAAAGAAATGTTTAATGATTTTGAAAGTGAACTCGTAATATCTTGTGCACCACGATTGACGATATGAAAACTTCTCACCACACCATAATCAACTATGATGAGTTTTGTTTTGGATGCACCGAGATCCATAATCATGGTTGCGCTTACCTCACGACCAAGTGTAGATCTGATACTTGAGAACACTTCTATTTCAAAGAAACCTGCGTTCACATCTGCTCTTTTAATAATATCACGATATTTTGCAATTGTGTCATTGTGGATTGCGGCAACAAGTACTTCACGCTTATCATCTTTGACACTTCCTTCGGTCATACTTGGATCTTCGTATACCATTTCACGTTTTGGTACTTCAAACCAATCAAGTGATACTTCTGTAATTGGTACAGGAATAAATTTGCGTGCTTCAGTTGGAACAATCGCTGGAATATCTGCATCACTTACCATACTTGGAAGTTCTACGGTAAAAATAAGACTCGCAGCTGAAGGAATAGAGACCGCACCGTCTTTTGTGGTGACATTAGTTTCTTTAAGTACATCAACAAGTGCCTGACCAATCACGTCAGCAGACAGGTTGGTGACTTGTCCAACATCAAGCTGTCCATAAGGTCCGAGTGCGAGTGCACCATATGTCTCAAGTACTGCTTTGCCATTTTTCTTTTTTATTTGAACTACTTTTATGGCCGATGATCCAATATCAACTCCAATAACACTCTCGGATTTTTGAGAGTTAAAAAAAGAAAGTCCTTCACCAAAGATTTTCTTAAAAGGATTGTCCATGAATATACTAAAAGTATATCATTGTCTTGCGATACAATAAAGATATATGAAGTGGATAGATACATTGTTTGAATATATTTTCCCGCCACGATGCGCAGGATGTCATCAAGTTGGCTTTGAGTTGTGTGAAAAATGTATTGAACACGTCAAAAATTCTTTTCCACGAACACAACATGGAATGTATGTAGGGTTTTCATATCAAGACCCAATTGTGAAGCGTGCACTCAAGGCACTAAAGTTTGCACACAGGAAAAAAAACTCCGTAATACTCGGTGAACTCTTATATGACAAACTCATCGAAGAATTGAGTGAGGAGCGTGCATATTCACTCCACAAAGAAATTCTCGTCATACCGATTCCACTTTCAAAAAAACGCTTTAACGAGCGTGGATTCAATCAATCCGAACTCATCGCGCGAAGCTTCGCTTCGCGCGACACCACCATGCGCCTCACTACCAATATCTTAAAAAGAACCACGCACTCCAAACCTCAATCATCTATCCATCTCAAACGTGAGAGATTAGAAAATATAAAAGGTGTGTTTGAAGTGGCAGATCATCACGTGCTTCAAGGAAAATGTTGCATTATTCTTGATGATATCGTCACAACAGGAGCAACAATGAAAGAAGCAGAGAAAGCACTCAAAAACGCTGGCGCAAAGAAAATACTTCTTGTTGCATGTGCACACTAATAGTGTGTATACTTGTGTCATGAGTTTTTGCAAACCACAATTTAAAGATCAGTGCGAGAGTTGTCTTATGCCATTTGCAAATGATGACGGTGTGCGAGAAAATCCAAAATACTGTAGTTATTGTTTTCGTGATGGAAAGCTATGTTTTGAAGGCAGCCTGAAAGAATTCCAGAAGTATGTGTACAAAGCAATGCGCGAAAAGAAAGGCATTAATCCACTCAAGGCAATGTTTTATACATGGATGATTCGTTTTGCGCCACGTTGGAAGAAAAACTAGGCGAACAAATCCCATTTCGTACTCCACCATTCAAATATGCTAGAGTGTGGACATGAACAACACTGTCAAAATCGAACCAGAATGGCAGAACATCCTCGAGACATATTTCGACACTGACTCTTTTTCTCAATTATCAGATTTCGTCAGGCAAGAATATCTAAAAAAAGAAATATATCCGAAACCTTCGGATATATTTAATGCATTTTGGCTCACACCATTTTCAAAAGTGAATGTAGTGATTTTGGGACAAGATCCGTATCATGGTACAGGACAAGCACACGGACTTTCGTTTTCTGTTCCCGAAGGAATACCACTTCCTCCTTCACTTCAAAACATCTACAAAGAAATCGAACGTGATCTCGGTATCACAAAAGATTTTTCAAATGGAGATTTAAAACCTTGGGCAGAACAAGGAGTCTTTTTACTCAATGCAATACTTTCAGTGGTTGCACACTCCCCTGCATCACATCAAAAAAGAGGATGGGAAGAATTTACAGACTTTGTTATCAAAAGCATTTCAGACAACAAAGAACATGTGGTGTTTATGCTTTGGGGAAACTTTGCAAAAAGTAAAAAAGGTTTGATAGACACGCGCAAACATTTAATTCTTGAATCCACTCATCCTTCACCATTTTCAGCGCACTCAGGATTTTTTGGATGTAGACATTTCTCGAAGTGTAATGACTATCTCAAAAAATACGGCAAAGATCCCATAAATTGGTGATACCATTATTTTATCTTCTTAAGTAGATAGCGCACAATGATTATACCGATCGACACAAGAACTACTCCGAAAATAATAGAAATAACCTGTTGCCCAAAATAGTTAGTAATCATGTTGCCAAAATACACTCCACTAAATGCCCAAAGACATGATCCTAAAAAGCTATACACTACATAGCGCCGTGTGCGCACGCCACGTATAGCTGCAAACAAAGAAGGCGCAGAGCGTACAACGGGTACCAATCGGCCAAAAATGGCAATCAACGCCATATGTCTATCAAAAAGATCCCATGACCGCTTATGTTTTTCGTGTACTGCAAACTCTTGAACCCATTTAAAATTTCGAAATTTTCTTCCAATAAAAAATCCAGTCATGTCACCCATAAAACTTGCAACACTAACCAGAACCGCAATAAAAAACGGAGAAAAGAAACCCTCAGTTGCAATACTTCCTGCGAAAATAGCAATTGTGCCACCAGGTAAAAACGAACCAACGATTGGCAAACCTTCGCTAAACGAAAACAACGCAATAAAAAATATCTGAAGTGAAACAGAAACTGTATTTATCACTTCAATCATATTTTGAGATACAAATTCCATGGAGTAACTATATCATGGCGAATAAATATTTTTAATTCCATATCAAAAACAGCACGAAAAAATAGGCACGCATGCGTGCCTATTTTTTCGTGCTGTTTTTGATTTCCTTCATTCTCTCTTTAATGAGTAGTGTGAGTAATGTGTGCGGAATTTTTGAAGAATACGGAATTCTCACACACCCTTTTGATGTAGAAAAATCTTCCAGACGTTTTTTATGTGTAGCGATTGGTCCTGATGTTGGATATATTCCAAGATGACCTTTCATTCCTGCAAAATAAAAAAGAGGCTTGCCCATGTACGTATATGCAGGCATTCCATACGAAATTCCCTCCTCTGCTTTTGGTGCAACTTTTTTCACACGCATTCGGACCTCCTTTAGTATCCCTTGTTTGTCTTTATCTGCCTTTTTAATATACTCATCAACATTTTTATATGAATTCATATATATAGTATAGTACGTTTTTTGCGGGCTACTCAGGTATGGTACCCGCGAGTTCAAACCTTGTAAGGATATTTTAACATAATTACCAAAAACTTTTTAAGGTTTGTGGGTCGGGGCTAACAAAAATGATATTATTTCAATATGAACAGCTTTATTGCACTACGAAATGAATACAGACCATCTAGTCCTAAATGGTGCTTCATATTTGAATCACCCCCTGCCCATGGAGGATATTTTTACAATCCCAAAGGACGAGTAACTGAGCTTCTATTTCGATCTCTCATGAAAACCCTTTTCAATAAAACTTTTGAATCAAAAGATGAGGGACTCAGACATTTTCAGAAGGAAGGGTTTTATCTCGTGAATCCTATTTATGCCCCAGTCAATAAAGTTTCTGATAAAACAGCAGATGAGATGATTCTTGAAAATTATGAAGTTTTTAAAAAAGATCTCATAGAAGAAGGACTTCAAAATACACCATTAATCATTGTTAAATCAAATGTGTGGAAAATATTAAAAGATAAGCTTTCAGATGATGGTTTTCAGGTACTCAATAAAGATGTCATGATTCCATTTCCTATGCATTATCATTTTGAGTCTTTCAAGGAAAAAGTTCAGAGTCTTATGAAATAAAGACCCGATAATGGGCTTTTATTTTTATCAAAATGGTAGAAATGCTACACAGAGCGAATACGCCAAGTACGTACTCAAGGAAGGTACCGTGCACGAAAAGCGAGAGCTTCTGGGACATCTAAGGTCACGATTACTACTGGAAGACAAGAAGATTAGCCTGGTTCAGTAAATTGGTGAAAAATGGTAGAATGGGAGCACTATGAAAAAATCTCTAGTAATTATCCATGGAGGCACTACGTTCGACACTTACGAAGAATATTGGAAATATCTCGAATCTTGTGAGTTGTCATTGGAGAAAATTAACCGAAAAGATTGGAAGGATAGCCTTGCAAGTAAACTACCTGATTTTGAAGTGATTTATCCAAAGATGCCAAACAGTAAAAATGCTCGGTACCTTGAATGGAAGCTGTGGTTCGAGAAAACATTTCATTTTTTGACAGACGAAGTTGTCTTAGTTGGACACTCTCTTGGAGGTATTTTCCTTGCAAAATATTTATCTGAAAATGATTTTCCGAAAAGAGTCTCACAACTTCATTTAGTCGCTGCTCCCTACGATACAGAGGTTATCAAAGATTCACTGGCTGACTTTGCTCTTAGTGGAACTGTTGAGAAAGTTGCTGAAAAAGCAAACAGGGTCTACTTATACCAAAGTAAAGATGATACAGCAGTTGCTTACGAAGATGTCTTGAAATATAAAAGAGATCTTCCTAACGCAGAGCTTCTTGAATTTGAAAACAGAGGACACTTTACACAAGAAGAACTTCCTGAACTAATTGAACGAATTAAATAATATGAATATCGAAAGACCAATATCAAATCAACCTCTTCCAGACAATGCAGAATGTGTCTACAAAGGAAAAATCTTTGATGTCTATCAATGGCAACAGCCGATGTACGACGGAACTACAAAAACATTTGAGAAACTCAAACGACCAGATACGGTAGTTGTGTTTCCTATACTTGATGATGGAAGAATTTTATTAACTGAACAAGAACAGCCAGGAAAGAAACCCTTTATTGGAGCATGCGGTAGTCGTATGGATGAGGGTGAAGATATTCTCGAAGCAGCAAAAAGAGAATTTCTTGAAGAGACAGGATACGAAGCAAAAGAATATGTGCTTTGGAAAGCAGAACATCCTGCATCAAAAATAGACTGGGTTGTATATTTCTTTATAGCAAAGGGTTGTACAAAAGTTTCAGACCAATCGCTTGATGGCGGAGAAAAAATCGACCTGAAACCTGTTACTTTTGATGAGCTCCTTCAGATTGGCAGAGACGGAAGGTTTATGGAAAAAGAGATTATTCCGGATCTCTACGAAGCATTATTAGATCCTGCGAAATATGCAGAGTTAAGGCAATTATTTGCACCCCTTTCTTAATATGAAAACAATACTTGTTGATGCAGTAAATACAACAATCATCAAAGATGAGTCAGGATCATTCGTGCAATTCAAAGAACTTTTTGATTTACTTGAAACCTATTCAAACCCAAAACTTATTGTTACCAATGCTAACGACGAGCAACTAATTGAATTTGGACTCAATAATGTTCCTTATCAAGTATTCACTATGAAGCACAGCCCTGACAAACCAGATCCTGTTTACTTCAAGACACTTCTTGAACAACACAACTGGCAACCGACTGACGTCATTTATTTTGAACACAATCCTGATGCGGTTAAATCAGCTGAGTCAGTTGGTATTACCTCATATCATTACGATAAGGATAAGAAAGATCTAGTAGGATTGAAACAGTTTCTTGACCAGAATAGTTAATAACAAAAAGAGCGGATAATCCACTCTTTTTGTTTTATATCAACCTTTGTGGGTCGCACGACTTCCATAGGGATATGGGTCGCGAAACTACCAGGTTGTCAATGCGGTGTTTGTTGGACAAAGTTCGAAACTATTTCGAGCAAAATCCAAATGATTAAAACTACTAAAAAGGACTCGGCAGGGCGAAACAATTTGTCTGGGGTTTTGGATTCGCCCTGCCTCGGCTGATTTCCCGCCCGCAGGAGGGGTCTGGGGAGGAATGCGGGCGGGTTTCGGACTGGGGGTTTTCGGAAATTCGGCGGCTAATCCAAAGAAATTCTATCAAAATTTTACTTATTAAACCATTCGGGAACTTTGTGAGGCGGAGTATTGAGCGGAATAACCTCGATACTCATTTCCTCCGTATCTAAAACCATAACACCATTTGCTTCTGTGCCATTTGCCACCCACGGGCCATTAAGTGCAATAGGAAAGCCTTTTAGCTCGTGTTTTCCAAATGGAAAAATTTTGATTGAATCTTTATGAAAAATTCTTACTCCATTCTGAAGGTCGTGGCTAAAAATACTGACTTGGCAATCTTCTTGTTTCATAAAATCAAAATGTTCTTCCATACTATTTTTGCTTGCATCTAATTTTGTATGGTCACCAACAAGATTTGGCTTAACATAATGGCTGAACATTATTTTTAGATCACCAAAATTTTGTACCATATATTCTGGTAAACTCTGTAAATATTTTTCATCTTCTGGCTCCAATAATACTGGCAATTCGTCACCATACACCCAAACTTCACCACTTGATATTTTTGCTTTTTCAAAATAACTTAATTTAGACCAGTCGTCTGGATACTTAAAAACAGATATTTGCGGAGTTTTATTTACAGCAAAAATATCATGGTTCCCCGCGACAGCATATTTACAATTACTTTTTATCAACTGGACAGCTTTATGTGCATCTCGGGACTTAAAATAGCCGTAATAAGGAACGCTATAGCCAACTATATCTCCCAAACACACCAAAGTATCGCAATCCCGCTCTTTCAGAAGTGTTAGAGCCTCTTCTAGTCTTATTATGTCCTCATGTATCCCGCTTAGAATTCCGATTTTCATATAAGCCAAGGTTCTACTAAACTAACCTTTTTGTTTTGGCAATCTATTTCTGATTTTACTCCAAGTGGCAAAACAAATTGAGGGTCGGTGTGTCCGACATCAAAATTTGCAATAATCGGCAAATTTGGTTTACCAAATTCCTTTACAACAATGGAAATTATTTTCTCCTCTAATTCTTTCTTTTCGTCATCGGAATAATCTCTTGCGCGGGAGAAAATAAATCCACTTATTTTGTCGAACACACCGAGCATTCCATAATTCCTCAACACATGGTCAATATAATTGATCGATGGTTTTTCTTCGGAAGTTTCAAGGAAAAATATTTTTCCCTTCCAAAAATCTTGCGACGGCCAAAAGTCGGTAGCTTTCATCATCTCCAAAACCTCTATGCAACCGCCAAATAGTTCTCCCTGTACTTTGGAGTTTCCTTGGAGCCAATGCCAACCATCATCTGTTTTTATCAGATTTGTTTTTCCAAGATTTTCTTTATCCGACCAATCAAGATAGCCGTCGCAATATCTTCCATAAGCTTTATATTCGTAGTTCTCTTTTGGTTCAAATAAAATATCGTGAACATGAGTTTTGAAACTTTCAGGCAAATTTTCCATTTGCGAAAAACCAGCCATAATTGATGGGCCGTAAAAACTCACTAATCCTTGCAGATTGGCGAACACATGAAGGGTTGAAGTGTCGGAATAGCCCATCAATATTTTAGGATTTTTCGCAACAATATCTTTGTCAACAAAAGGCAAAATTCTCACGGAATCGTCTCCGCCGATTGAGGCGAAAATGGCCTTAACTTCTGGGTCAGCAAAAGCATCGTTAATATCTTTTGCGCGAACTTCCGGATTTTCTCTCAAAAAACTAGCGTCCATTCTCGCCGTAGGAAACTCTTTAATTTTCAAACCCCATTCCATTAAAATTTTGAGACCATTTTCGTATATATGCGGAAAAACGCTTGGGCCTCCCCAAGATGGCGAAACAATTGCCACGACATCACCTTGTTTTAGTTTTGCAGGTTTTTTGTATTGCATAATCATTTCAATAATTCCTCCATTGGAACGCCTAACGACTTGGCGATTTTTTGAATTGTTTGAACGCTTGGCTTGGTAACAACGCCACCCTCAATTTTTGTAAGGGTAGAGTATTTGATGTCCGCTTTTTTCGCCAAGT
>CAYWZM010000008.1:0-16561 GCA_964462355.1 uncultured Candidatus Saccharibacteria bacterium | reverse complement strand
GTCGCTCTCCTCCTGACATCTGATGTGGGAAGTTGTGAATCTTGTCCATCAAGTCCACAAGCTCAAGTACGTGTGGTACATCAGACGCGATTTCTTCGTCAGACTTTCCTGCTGCCTCCATAGCGAAGGCGATATTTTCATATGCAGTTTTGTTTGGTAAAAGTCGAAAATCTTGGAATACTACTCCGATTCGCTTACGGAGCTGAGTGAGCTCTTTGTCAGAAAGTGTATGAATACATTTCCCTTCAAAGCACACCTCTCCATCGGTCGGAGATTCTTCGGCAAGAATAAGTTTGATGAGAGTTGTTTTGCCTGCACCTGAATGCCCTACAAGTGATACAAATTCTCCTTGTCGAATAGAAAGATTTACATCTTCAAGAGAAGTAGAATTGTTTTGGTAGACTTTGGTTACTTTATCAAATTGAATCATAAATGAGTTTAAAGGTTATAGCTTATAGAAAAAGCAGTCTGTCGTATTATCGAGTACGGAAACTAACCTATTTAGTATATCAAATTTTAGGTCTTTCTCAAAAAGGAATCACACCAATTATATATTTCGCTCTGCCTCGATGAATTCGTCAATCTCACCGTCTTCGAGCACCGCATCAACATCGCTTGTTTCAACATTTGTCCGATGATCTTTGACCATTTTGTACGGATGAAGCACGTAGGAACGAATCTGATTTCCCCATTCAATATCTGTTGTTTTCGAAATATACAATCCTTTTTCTTGTGCAATTCGCTCATCTTCTTGTCGTTTGAAAAGCTTTCCTTTAAGAAGCATGAGTGCCTTTTCGCGATTTGCTTCTTGAGAGCGCTCACCGTCTGCATGCACCGAGAGTCCTGTCGGAACATGGACCATACGCACCGCCGTCTCACGTTTGTTGACGTTTTGACCACCAGGGCCACCTGATCGTGCAAAATCAATTTTGATATCAGCTTCATTGATTGAGACCTCGTTGTCTTTTGAAAGTTTTGGTATGACCTCAACCATAGAAAACGAAGTGTGACGTAGTTGCTTCGCATTAAATGGAGAAATACGCACGAGTCGATGCACTCCAGACTCACCTTTTAATGTGCCATATGCACCTTTGCCATTTATTTCAAATGTGATATTTCGATACCCACCGTGATCATTTTTGTTTTCATGAAGAAATGAAATACTCCATCCTTTTTTTGAAATATACTTCATATACATTTCAAGAAGCATTCGCGAAAAATCTTCCGAATCATCTCCGCCTGCACCTGAAAAAATAGTGATTACTGCGTCACCTTTGTCGTATTTTCCGAGTCCTTCAATTTTGTCTTTTAGTTCTTGAATTTCTCTGATGACTTCTTGAGCCCTGTGCTTGTCTGACCAAAAATCCACCGCATTCATCTGAGACTCCAGCGCATCAATCTTTTCTTGAAGTGCCCCTTTTTCGTTCGTATCCATACGCCCTAGTATACCAAATAAAAAATGCGTAAGCCCGTCTGGGGTTACGCATGATACTAATCATTGTTCTGTGTTTTTACCTTGATATCGAGCATTTTTCTAAGGTTTATAAGAGCATATCTCATTCTTCCTAGCCATGTATTAATACTCTCACCCTCAAGTTCTGAAATTTCAATAAAGCTCAGTCCATTTTCAAGTCGTAACTTGATTACAAGTTGTTGCTCCTCTGGGAGTTTTAATACTGCATTAGCAATCTCTTTGTGTATCTCACTTTTTTCATCCAACTCCATCTTGCTTGGGTCGAAGTATTCTTCGCCACATGAAAACATCAGCAACTCAAGATGTTCATCGTTTTCTGTTGCAACTACACTTGTTCTCTTTCTCATTCTGAATACATCAATGCATGCATTATGGATCATTCTTGAAAGAACAGATTTTACAATTAACTGAGAATTTTGAGATACAATTTTATTTTCACAAACCCTCTCGTAAAATTTACAAAAAACATCTTGTGTGACATCTTTTGCTATTGCAGAATCTTTGACAAGACCTAATGCAATACCCAACATTGCCCTATAATGCCTTCGGTATATTTCATCAAATGCTGACAAATTACCGGAAAGAAGTTCTATTTCTAAAACTTCTTCACTCATTTTTTTGAAGTCCATAATCTAAGGTTTTGGCTATAATACCAAAAGTCTTCAAAAATAAAAAGCCCCGTACGAAGTACGGGGCAAACACTATGCAGCAATCCTGTTATACTCATTTACAATTTCAGAAATCATTTTTTCGCGTCCAGGTGATGATTCTCGGAGTTTTACAATCTTATTACTAGTCAACACCTTAGCGATTTTGGTAACAGAATAGTTTTTAATCTTCCTCATTGCAACCGCAACACAAGAAAACAACTCTCGAGAGCGAGGCAATTCATTTTTAAGAGAATTAATATCTCTTAAAATTGCCATGTTTTTTTGTGTGTTTATAATCTCAAAATCTCCATCCTGAAACATTTTCGTTGCAAAACTTCTATCTTTTTCAGAAAATATTTCAAGTATGAGCGTAATTGGAAGCTTTGTTTCTGTAAGCGCAGTATTTATTTGAGTATAGTCATCAATCTTAAGTGACGACCATGCTTCCATAAAGTTGCGCGTAGACCAGCGACGTGATGTTTTATTGAGATCGGCAATCAATCGCACAATCTCTTTCTTGTCACTCGCTTCGACAACTGTATACAATATTGGAAGACCAAGAGAGCGGAAGGCTTCAAATCGATGCTGTCCATCAACAATATACATTTGTTTTGTGCCATCAATACAATCTGTAATAACAACAGTCACGAAAGATATAATTCCGTGACGTTTGACTGACTCAACAATCTCTGACACGTGCCTGGTTTCGACTTTTCTGTTGAAATAAAGGAAGTTGAAATCATTGTAGTTTGTGGATACACGCACATACGCATTTGTTCCACCACTAGTTTCCGTGAAGACCAAGCCCTTTCCTCTCTTTGATGAAAGAGAAGTAGTTGAACCTTTTTTAGACAAACCATTTTCAGATTTACCCTTTTCTACAGAAACAGCATTCGAGCACCCAATCAAAATTTTGCGTGAGACTTCATTTACAAACTGATCGTATGTTCCTGATACCCTCAACAATTTACCCTGTTTAAGAATTTTGAAATCTTGATTAATCAACTGACTCAAACGAAGAGAACTGTCGAAGTCTTTCGTAAGGAACTCAAAATTCACATCCTCAAGATTTGAAGCTGCCACAATGACAGATGAATTACGAACTACGCCAAAGGCATGCTTTATACCATTTGATTCATTTTCAATTCGTTCAACATACGACAAGAGATTTTTTCGCACCTTGATTACTTCACCAGAAACCGGTAATTCTGACATGACTATCTTCTTCTTGTCATACGACACTACCCGAGCAAGATAATCCTCTTTTCTTTCAAGAGCAGACAAAATACGAATCACAGTTGAGAAGTCAGCACAACGAATATCAATCGATTTCGTTCCACGCTCATTAGTACTTGCAAGTACATAAAAGCTTCTTTTTCCTCCGCACTTAAGCTTTGTAATAGATTCAATATGAGCTACCACAGCATCTCGAAAATTTCCGAATTCAGTCTTTTTGCGTCCACGGGTTGCACCTTCATCGTTTTGTTCTTTGAGTGCTTTCTTGTCTTTTTCAGATATTTCCTGAAGAAAAGACTCGATGTACGAATTAGTCACAGTAATAATAACTTTTTTACCGTTGCTACTTTTTCCGTATTTTAAATCTTCCCCAAAGTTTCGCTCAAGCACTTCTACAATCCTGCCTTGAAGATTCTTGTTTGATTCTTTGAATGTGATCTCAAATGTTTTGTCTAGTCTTGTACTGCTAATGTTGTACGAAGTAATGTGGTTTACACGATTGGCGGTAAGGCTTTGAATAATTTCATCTCGGATCTTCCGTAGAATAACGTGCATTGTCTTGTCATTTTCATTTTTTTTCATGGTTCAAGGTTTTGCCCTAGACTACAGCAAAATACCAGACATGTCAAAAACACCCCATGCCAAGCATGGGGTGTATTTTGTTAGATTATTGTATAAATTTTCTTCTCGCCATTTATCGAGAGATACTCGAGAGTGTTGTCATCGACCCAGCGTGGCTCATGCCAGTGTGTCGTGTCGTCTACTTGCTCGATGATCCGCTTTTCTTTTGTATAGATATTGTATATACCAAAATTAACTTTTATTCCTTCCTTTCGCCATTCATCTCGAACCTCTTCTTCAATTTGTTTCCACCCAGACCATTCTGGACCATCATCAAAAGTCGTCCAGCCAGTGTTTACATTTATTTGATCACCGCCCATTGTTCCTGGATATGAATCATATACTTGGTATGTTCCGTCATTTAAATTTACACGAACATACCCTGTCACATCTGCCTGATCATTAAATGGCACAAGAAAGTATTTTTCATCATCTGACCAATGAGAGTTCTCAAACATAACGTCACCATATATATCAGAATACTTTGCAAATACATCGTTTTTCAAATCAACTTTTGCGATATCTTTAAGTGTTTCAAGATTTTTTATATACAAAAAAATATCTTTATACTCATCTCCGCCAGACATAAAACCATGCGAAAGCGCAACATATCTTTCTTTTGGATCAATCGAGTAGCCTAAATTGTAGATAAAATATGAATTATACTCATCTTTTCGTTTTGTAAAATCAAGAATTTTTTTACCCTCGCCTGTGTAGGTATATTGCCAGAGTGAGGCATCGTAACCTGCATCTTCTGGTTTTTGAACAACATTGGTGAATTTGGTAGTGTAAAAATGGCATTTAGTCTTCGTAAATGTACTACCAAGCGAATTAAGCTTAACATCATTTACAATAATAGTTTTTTTAATTGAATCAATTAATACGTCAACCTGCATATCTCCAACATAACCAACCGGATACTCATTTATGGTATCGTCCACATCTAATAAAGTCACGTCTCCAAGACACCTCAAACCAGTATTCGAATTATTCATAATGCCAGTATCATTTTTTACATACTGCTCAACCTCAGATTGTTTATTGTAAAATGTATATTTTAAATAATATAATGCAATGTGTGCTGCAATCCCAACGAGAATTACCAGGAGTAAATATCTTTTATAGTTCGTAATTTGGTTGTCCATCTGGAGAAATAGTAAATTTTATAATTTTCAACTTTGGAAATACACTCACAACTGTCGCCGTGTTTTCATTTGTTATTGTAACAACTGTCTGATTTGTAGCTTGTGAATATTCTGCATTCACCATCTTGTTTCCAATCGTAACAACTTGTTTAAACCACACAGAAGGTCCTCCGTTTGTATTCCAATCATAACTAATCCATGAGTAAGGTGTGGTTGTGGTTTCATCATTTATTGTAACATTTTTTAGTTCAAGATTAATCTTCCCAATTGCAGGAACTCTATACCCGGGAACCACATCAAAATCTACCTCAGTCTTATTGCCATATCTATCAGAAGCAGAAAAAACATAATCAGATATACTTATATTTTTGACTAGGGGTACATTGTCATCTGTGCCATCTAGTACCCAATTTTTTACCTCATTACCACTCAAAGAAAGCTTAAGTAGCGGTGCAGTTGTATCACTCTTTTCGTCTTTAATAGTAATGTGCGAACCAGAAGATTGCACTGAAAATGGTTGAATCTCGTTATTAGATACAGTTCCTTCATAGTAAACTGTTTGTTCCTGGCCGGATATTAAAACGTTGTCTATGTCCAGTCGGTACTCGCCTTGACCTGTCCCGAACACATCGATATCATAGGACACACCAAGGTTTGGCACATACGCTGTTTTCCACTCATGATTATCTGCTGATTCCTCATCTTCATCTGGACTTCCAATTGTTTCAGAAATATAAAGCGCACCAGGAATTTGTTCAAAAATCTGTCCTGTAATCGGATTCTTTCCAACACTTCTGCCAAGAGAATCCGTGACAAGAATATCCGCAGGAGATGCCATATGAATTTTGGTATAATTTACCGCGAGTCCATTTGATGGTTTGAAGAGTCTAAGTCCATCATATCCGTTAAAGTATGAGCGAATCTTTTTCCCAGGAGATGGCTCATCATCTAGTGTGTACGTATCATAATTTGCTGGATCACGAATTTCGTACGTAGAAGCAAGTTTGTTTCCTATCACCACAAAATGTCCTCCCCCTTTTGAAATAGGTTGTTTTCTCGAACTTTTCATGTATGCAATCGCTGGATAATGTTGGTTTAAATATTCGTCGAGTTTTGTATTATTTATTCCTTCTGTTCGTTCTGCAAATTTAATTTGATTACCTGAATACTGGCCAATCTTATACCAGTCAACGTCTCCCCTGTGACCATATCCATTGTGATCGTTAAGCCATTTATCTAAATAAAATGGATTAGTATTTTCTGAATCCACATTAGTAATATCATAATATCTCAACACCATAACTGCCGATGAAAGCGCACAACCACATGCAGCAATATTCTGACCGCAGCCCTTTTTACCTGTCACATAGTCTGTATAATTTCCCTTTCCATTTGCATAAGTAGAAATAGACCAATTTAATGTTAAATCTGTATCGGGAAACGGCGATTGATTCTGTGTGTAGTGTGGAATCGGCTTTGAAATAAAATCAATATCATTTTCTCCATTTTCTCCAAACTGATACCATTGACCTGAAGTTCCGTTTGAATCTAAAATTCTCGCACGCCATTTATATGAACCTTGTTCGACTGGAAATACTGAGACAACAAGTGCATCTGTGTTTGCCTGAAAATCAGAAATAAAAGTATTTTGAGAATCAAAACTCTGAGTATGAGGTTTAATTTCAACTTCGACTTTTTGCTGGGTCGAAATATTTGGTGTAGAAATCGAAAACACATATCGATCACTTAGATTTATCTCGCCCAATCCAATTGAAGTAGTCCCGTCCATTTTATATTGTGCAAGTTCAGTGGGTGCAATCGAAGTAGTCCATGGAATATATGGTGTGTTAACTAGCTGTAAATTATCCCCGAGACCGCCGGGATTAAGAAGTGTCTCATGTGGACCACTTGGATGTCCCCACCAGTTGTTTCTCAAATCCATTGGTGCAGGTTCTGTGAATTGCTCAACCTTAACTCCAAACTGCGTATTGCCATGAATAGAATTATTAACTATTTGACCATATCCATTTGCACCAATTTGTATCCCAATAGTATTGTTTCGTATCTCTGAATTTGAAATATAAATCTCACTATCTTCAGCATCAGGTAAAAGCGACTGAGAAATATATTGATTAAATATTCCATAATTTTGGTAATTTTCAACTAAAGAATTCGTAAGAGTTAAATTTGAATGTTGTTTTACTGAAATACCAATATCTCCACCTGAAAAAACACATCCGTCGCATGAATATATTGCATAACCATTCAGAGAAACAGCAACTTCATTTGTTGAATCAAAAACTTCGTTAGTAAAACTTAAAATGCGCCCTTCATCCATACTAAATGCAACTCCATTGTGTTGATAGTGAATATTTTCAACAACCATCGGCTCAGGACCAAAGTTACCACCAGAAACTGCCAAAGCTTCATTATTATATGTAAAATTTGAGTTTTTTATTGAACCATAATTAAACTCCAAACCCCATCCTGAATATGAAAATTTAATATTATTAAATTCTGACGGTAAATTTTGTTGCTGTAATATAAACAAACCTTCCCAATCAAACATTTCTGGTTGTGTCTGGTTGCCATCTTGATTAGTATCACCACCAATATCATCTTTGTATGAAGTAAAAATAATTGGCTGTGTTTCTGTTCCATTTGCAACAATTGCTCCACTGATAATATCTATTTGTGCTGCCTGACCAGCACCTCCGTATGTAAATTTCACAATTACTCCTGGCTCAATTGTGAGTACTGCATTGTTATCAATCTGAACAAGGTCAACAACATAAGGACTTCCGGAAAGTGTCCATGTTGTATTTGATGTCAGCATTACACTTGTCCCGCTTAGGTCCGTATATGCAAATGCGTACTTATGTGTAAGAAATATTCCAAAAACAATACACAATTTTATTATATTTTTTTGTAATGTACTCATAATACTTTTAACACCACAAAACTTTCAAAAAGAATTGCGGTGTTGTTACTTATATATAATTATTCGCTCTAAATACTTCTTCAAAAATTGCAATAGTGTTGCGGGCTTCAGCTTTGCCCAAAATATAGGTAGAACCTTGGTGTGCGATATTGTTTCTCACTCTGTGCGCCCACCATGCTCTATCATGTCCTGGAAAATCACTTGGCTCAATTGCTTTTAGTTTGTCTCCAATAGTTCCCTCTTTGTACCCAAGCGTTACCAGTAAGTCTTCGAGCATAAGATCCGCTTCGAGTATTGCCAATCGCCAATCTGCAGGAGTATCTGATTTGATATGCTTTTGCACTTGTTCCCAACGAGGATTAATAATAGGCATTGGCACTGGATCCTCTGATACATGCTCTTGCATAAAGAGTGCTTTGTGTTCAGCATGTTCTTTTTTGTTGATTTCATATATTCTGACCCATGTATACACAATGACTGCAATCAACAAAATAGCGATAACAGAAAAAATCGCCGCAATCACATTTATGATTTGCGAAAAGTCTATAGCTCCACCAGAAAAAAGAGTTCCGAAAAAAGTATAAATCGCTCCGAATAAATATTCGAGATTTAAAAAGTTAGGTTCAAAAACCTGCGGTTGCATACTCTTCTATTATTTCATGTTTTCGAAGTCTTTTCCAATCGAAAAGAGGATATGTTCTCCACAGGCTGGACCCATGAGATGAATATCAAGTGGAAGTCCTTCTTCTGAAGTTCCAAATGGCACTGTGAGTGCAGGAATACCTGCTATGTTTGCGGGTACTGTGAATACATCCGATAGATACATCGCGACAGGATCGTTTGTTTTTTCACCAAATTTAAATGCAGGCGATGGAGTGGTAGGTGTGAGTACTGCATCAACTGTTTCGAAAACTTTTTCGAATTCTTCAGTGATAACTTTTTGCAGCTTACGTGCTTTGTTGTAGTACGCATCATAATACCCATGCGAAAGCACATATGTCCCAAGCATGATTCGGCGACGTACTTCCTTTCCAAATCCTTTTCCGCGAGTCTTCATGTATGAATCAATCAAATCCTTTCCTTCCTCTCGAAATCCATATCGAACACCATCATATCGGGCAAGATTTGATGACGCTTCAGCGGGAAGCAAAATATAATATACTGCGAGCGCATACTTAGCATGAGGAAGCTCTACATCAATGATTTCATAACCAGCTTTTTTTAACACATCAAGTGATTTTTCAAAATTCTCTTTCATGTCCGGACGAAGCCCTTCATTGAAAAGATGCCATGGTACACCGATTTTCTTTTTGAGAGTACGCGACCTTCCTTGTGTTCGTACATCTTCGGTGATTGTAGTTGAATCCATCACATCAAAACCTGAAATAACAGAATGTACAATCTCAGCATCTTCTGTGGTCTTTGTGAATGGTCCAATCTGATCAAGAGATGACGCGAGTGCACTGAGTCCAAATCGAGACACACCACCATATGTTGGTTTGAATCCGACAATTCCACAAAGTGATGCTGGCTGACAAATTGATCCTCCAGTATCTGATCCAAGTGCAAAAAGTGCACCATTCATAGCGACAGATGCTGCCGCACCTCCAGATGAACCACCTGGCACACGTGAAGTATCGAGTGGATTTTTTGTTGGACCATAAAAAGAATGTTCAGTAGAAGATCCCATCGCAAATTCGTCCATGTTTGTACGCCCAAGAATCACTGCACCTGCATCGAGAAGTTTTTGAATTGCGGTACCATTGTATGGAGCAACATAGTTTTTCAAAATATGTGAACCTGATGACATCATGTGACCTTTGTAGAGCATGTTGTCTTTTATTGAACATGGAATACCTGTCACAAGTGTTGCGGTGCCGTCTTCAAACATTTTTTGTGCACGCAAAACTGCATCATCGATATCTGAAAAGAGTTCTATATACGCATAGATGTCTTTATTTTTGGAATTGATAGTTTCAAGATACGCATCAACAAGCTCACGTACAGTAAAATCACCATTTTTGAGATGGTCATGAGCAGTCTTGATTGTGAGATTTTTTATATCGATAGACATAGACTTTAGAGAATTTTCTTTACCTTAACAAATCCGTCTGACGAATCCGGAGCATTGTTCATAATTGATTCAGTGTACGAACCAGATTCATTTACCACCGTATCATCTCTCATAACATTTCGATGAGCTGGCAATGTAAGGTCAACAGTACTTGTATCTACTTCTGAAATAGTATCGATATACCCAAGAATAGACTTCATATCAGAAAGAAGAGACTCTTTCTCAGAAGCATCCAAATCAATGCGCGCGAGGTGAGCCAAGTGTTCAATATCTTTTATTTCCATAGTGTGAGTATACCCAAATAGACTCAAACAGTCTACTTTTGACAAATCTGAGTTGATTGTTCTTTTGCATACACAATCGCAGGAAATGGCACACATTCACTTCCATCTACGGCGACAATATAGGGTTCTTCTCCAAACGAAATATAGTGGTGAAATAATTCTTCGGCACTCATTCCCTGAGTCTTGTTACTTAGAAGAAAATCTTCAACAATCTCTTCACATCGGGCATATGCTTCTTCATAGGTTGCAAATGCACCATAGAGATAATCGTTTTCAGTTGAATCAAAACGAGAATTGTCTGAAGCTTTAACAATAAATTCCGGGGTTGTCATAGAAAATTACAGTAGCATACGAAATGCTTTTTCATCAAGTAGTGGCACACCGATTTTTTGTGCATCATCAAGTTTCGATCCAGGATTTTCGCCTACAACAACGTATGATGTATTTTTTGAAACACTACTTGAGACTTTTCCTCCACGTTCTTCAATCATTTTTTTTGCCTCATTTCGATCAAGGTTCGAAAGTGTTCCAGTAAGCACAAAAGTCTTGCCAGCAAACTTCTTGTTTTTTGTATCAGGCTTTGCTATCAAAACACCATTTTCGATAAGTTTTTCAATAAAGTGTATATGTTCTTTGTGTGAAAAATAATCTGCTAAACTTTTTGCTACAACAGGACCAATATTTGGAAGTGCATTAAACTCATCTTCTTTGGTATTCATTATTTTTGAAAGTGTACCAAAATGATTTGCCAAATCTTTTGCTGTCTCTTCACCTACATGCAATATTCCAAGTGCTACTAAAAATCTCCACAACGGAACTTTTCTATGTGAATCAATGGAGTCAATAATATTTTTGGCAGACTTTTCTCCAAAACGTTCAAGTCCTGATAAATCTGATTCTTCCAACACAAACAAATCACTTGCATCAGTAATCAAACCTTCTTCTTGAAGTCGATCAAGAATTTTCGGTCCTATTTCATATATTTCAAATGCATTAACAAAATGCTGAAGACCTCTCCTGTTACGTGCTTCGCAAGTATTATTTGTGCAATAAAAAGCGACTGTTTTTTCTGTTCCTCCCTCGCGCTTTTCTACTGGTGCATTACACACAGGACATTTTTGTGGCATCGAAAACTTTTTCTCCTTTCCATTTCTAAAACGAGTAAGCACTTCAACAACTTCGGGAATCACATCACCAGCTTTTTGGATCACTACAGTATCACCCACACGAATATCAAGACGGGCGATTTGATCCATGTTGTGAAGTGTTGCTTTTGACACAGTAGAACCTGCGACAAGTGTCGGTACAAAATGCGCAAGTGGGGTAAGCACACCAGTACGACCAACATTCACATCAATATTGGTGACAGTTGTTGTAGCCTTTTCTGCAGGATATTTGTAGGCAACCGCATATCGTGGTGCTTTACCCACTACACCGAGTTCTTCTTGAAAGGCGAGCGAATCGACTGCAATCACAAGCCCATCAGTACCATACGGAAAACTTTCACGCTTTTTTCCTATCATTTCTATATAAGGGATAACCTCTTCGATGTGTGAAAATGTTTTTTCATGATCATCAACAACAAACCCAAACTCACGAAGTAGTGCATGCTTCTCGCTATGAGTACGCGGAACATTTTTCCATCCATCAATCTCAGCAATATCGTACGCAAAAAAATCAAGCTTGCGCTCTTGGGTAAGACGAGGATCGAGTTGACGCAAACTTCCTGCAGCAGCATTTCGTGTATTTGCAAACAAAGGTTTATTTTCTTTTTTGTTTCGAGTATTTAATTCCTGCCACACTTTTTTTGACATGACAGCTTCACCACGAATTTCAACATAAGAAGGAGAAGGTTTCGATAGTACCAACGGAATACTCTTTATCATCTTGAGATTCTCTGTAATATTTTCACCAATAAATCCGTCACCACGTGTTGCACCTCGTACAAATACACCATTTTCATACACAAGCGAAACTGCAAGTCCATCGAGCTTAAGTTCGGCAAAATACTCAAATCGCGCGTCAGGAATAATTTTTCTTATACGTGTCATCCACTCACGAATTTCATCAATAGAAAACGCGTCATTTAGAGAGAGCATCCGTGATCTGTGTGTAACTTTTTCAAACACATCAAGTGGCTTACCTGCTACTCGATCAAGCTCATCTTTCATTGACTCATATTTTGGATATTGCTTCAAAAGCGCATCGAGCTCTTTGCGAAGTGAATCATACACCTCGTCGGTCACCGTGGGATCATTGATTACATGATATCGGTACCTAAGCTCGCGAATTTCATCAACTAGATTTTGTATTCGTGTAAGTATCTTTTTTTCTTGCTCCATATAAAAAGAGGCATTTCTGCCTCTTTAGAATACCATATTTTGATGGATATTATGGAGTAGTTGGTAGTGTTGCAACCGATTCAACATATGTCGCACGAACGGCACGTTCTACAAGTCGTGAAGCCACTACTGTTCCAGGAACAATCGAATCACGCTCTGCGCACGACATATTGTAGCCTTTTGATTCTATTTTTGTATAAAAAACTCCACTTTCTTCAACATACTTATGAACCTCGATTCGTGCACAACTATCACCCAAATCAAACTCATAACCAAATGCATAACTTGGTACTGCGCCTTCATTGTTGTACGGAATAGGACTAAATGATGTATTTTGTGTCATTCCAAAACAATCTATTTGTGCCCCAGATGCTGTACGTGGAAAAACTTGTGCTTTTATATCCCAATAAAGTAAACACTCTGCTCCAGAATCTGCCGCAAAAAACGCACTATTTGCCTCACGCGCAGAAGAAGAAAGCACAACTTCTTTATATGAAATGTTTGCAATACCAATAGAAATTGCGAGCACTATCACAGCAAGCAATACTGCAAAAACTGCGACAAAACCTTTTTGAGAATTGTACTTAGAATCATTCATATAGCTATGGGGTGACGGTATTATTAAACCAATTTGTAAGATATTCTTTCGACACAACTTCCTTCTCTGCTCCACTTCCCTGTATCCATGATACAGTTGAAATAATCTCAACACTATTTAAATCTATACCGTTAATTTTGATTGTTCTACTAAATGAAGTCTCATCACCAGAACCCTGATTTGTATAGTACGCAGGATCACCAAGTGTTGTATCTCTTCGGAGCCTACAGTCACCTTGTGTTGGACATTGAATAATGTTCACGCTTGCCATGTCTTCATAGAGAGGGGCAATATCACACATAGAAGACATACATGAATCAACAGTAGTCAAAAAATCATTCCATCCATCCGCCGAATTCGCCAAAAGTGAACTATCTCGAATATTGCGTACAATTTCAATCCCCTCCTGAGAAAGCGCTGTTGCAACAAGTTTGTTTTTTGCGTAGACAGTATCGTTGATTCCTTGCGATGTAATAACAATCATTCCAACTACTGCTGAAGTAAAAATCGCAAGAGATACGAGTGTCTCAACAAGAGTAAAACCTTTTTTGTTTTGAAGTAATGAAAGTTGCATACGCGTTATTGTTCTAATTCTCTTTGTGATACTGTTGTTTGAATATCAAACGGTGTCACGATATTTTTATATTTTACAGTTCCTGAAAGACGGATTATTACTCTTGGTTGACTTCCATTTGTTTGAGTTCCAATTACAGTGAATCCAGACTTTGTCCTGTCTATTACAATTTCAGGAGAAGTGATTCGGATAAAATTATGTACACTGCCATCAAATGTGGTTTGTGACATCTTGTAAATTCCGCCGTCATTGAGAATAAAATACCCCATTTGTTCTGTAACATCTGTTGCATCAGCGGTATTTGCATTCATTGGATCAAAAGAAATACTAAACGCTTCATTCCCGGGGACACAGTCTTGAGCTGTGTAATCAAGTGACGCTACTGAAAAGCTGTATCCATCAGATGCGGTCGCACTTCCAGGATTGATTGGGCAACGATAATTACTTCCCAATCGAATGTTTCGAGACATATCTTCAATCACAAAACTTAAGTTGTCATTGATAGCTCGTTGAGACTGACTTTTCTTATGTGCATTGTTTGTAGAAAGTACTGAGCCAATTCCAAAAACCATGATTACCACAAACAACCCAACAGCAATCATTACTTCGATAAGTGTAAAACCTTTTTGGTTTTTTAAAAAAGAAATAGTCATAATTGATTAATCAATAGGAATATCATTTGGATTTCCAAGAGTTATTTCTTGAATATCTGTAACCATTATTTGACCAAGGATTGTTGCAATAATTGCTCGTTCATCACCTTTTACAGAACGAATTTTGACACCTACTTTAGATCGCGGAATTCCGTCATCAGATGCAAAAAGTCTCCCTTCTGGAAATGGTCTTCGGAAGATAAGTGTTGCCTTTGATTCAGTATAAAGTCCATCATCACACTCAGCATCTTTACAAATACCTACGATTGTATCACTTGTGTTCATACGTATCATTGCGAGACACTCTGTCCCTGTCACACTATAATCACATCCTGTTCCAGTAGTATCGTAGACATCATTTCCGTTTCTGTCACCAAAAAACACCATACTTTTTCCGTCGAGTTCTTCGGTGTTGGATGGATCTATATTAAATCGGACACCATATGAAGGCGCACCTTCTTTGTTTAGATCTGGATCAGATTGAAAAATAGATGGGTTCACACCAGAAAGTGCACTTGTTTGAGCTTCTTTTATTTGTAGAGCTATCTCTTGAGTAAGGTTTTGTGAAGTAATATTTGTACTAAAAGAAGAGAAATTGAAAAGCACGACGGATGCAATTATTGAAAATATACTCATAACTACGATGAGTTCAATAAAAGTAAGACCTTTCTGTAAAGAGCGTGTATCGAGAATAGTATTCTTTTGTATATTTGAACTTTTCATACAACTAAGAGATAAATGCAATCCAGTTGAGATTAAAGATAAATGTGATACATGTCGCAAATACAAGAAATGGTCCGAAAGGAATCTCACTTTTCATTGTAAACTTGTATCGCTTCAAAAGCAATAAGAAAAGTGACACAAGTGCACCAGACCAAAATGCAATGAGCAGTGCAGTCACTCCTTTTGAAACTCCAAGCAAAAATCCCATACCAAGTGCAAGCTTTACATCTCCAAATCCCATCCATTTTCCTTTTGACACCCACCATAAAAACAAAAATGGTGAGGCAATTATAGGACCAGCGAGCACCTGTGCAAGCGTTGGTACATGCGCCATCATGACATTCCCCGTCTCAAAGAAAAGTAACAAGAGTGACATGATTGAAAATAAATACGAAAATTGGTCCGGAATAATTCCATGCTTAAAGTCATAGACAGAGATCACTACAAGAAGCGACAGTAAGTATCCATAAAACAATGTCTTCGTGAGAAACGTAAGCGGTGAAAGTAGAAGCAAGAAAGATAATTTCCATGCAAGTAATGCAAAAATTACACCAGTCAAAAATTCAACAATTGGATACTGAGGAGAAATCTTGCTTTTGCATTTCGTGCATTTTCCTTTTTGGAACACATAACTAAACACAGGTATTAGCTCATGCCAATGTAATGTCTTTCCGCACGAAAAACACATCGAGCGACCACCTATGGTGCGTCCTGAGTTGTGTCTAAGAATGACAACATTCAAAAAGCTTCCGATAATTGTACCGAGGACGAAAGAGCTAATAGTTAAAAATGGAACAATACTACCTTCGAAGATCATATTTATACTTATTGTTTCCCGTTTGATTATCTGCACCACTAAATCCATTATTTCCCGTTGTGGTATATGTTGTACCTGCTGCATTCAATCTGCAGTTGTTTGTGGTATTACTTACGAAATCACTATCATTCTGCAATAACTGATTGTTGTTTTCAAAAGATGCTCCGATATGATAACCGATACACGCACTGTTTGGTGAACCAGGTGTCTGCCGAATTCCAGAATAGTTGTAATATGCTCCCGTTTTTGGATCACGTGGGATTGGCCAAAGATATGGAGAAAGTGGGTTTTGTGCCTGGTTGGTATTTTCAAATTGTGCTCTACTTGGGTATGTTCCATTTGCATTGTAATAAAGCTCGAGCGCATTTACCACTTGTCGTATTTCTTCAATACGTTTTGCATCACGTCCTTTTGAGCGTGAGGTATTAA
>CAYWZM010000007.1:0-16589 GCA_964462355.1 uncultured Candidatus Saccharibacteria bacterium | reverse complement strand
AAGTGATACCTTATTGAACACACTCGTGTTGTCGATCATGGGAATCAAAAACTCTATAAGTGTTTTGAGTTCTACCACAATAGGAGCACCACAACCAAGTTCAACTTCAACTTGCGTGACTTCATTTTCTTGATATTCTGCAAGTGAAGTCTTTGCTGAGAAAGAATACTTTTTTATTTTTCTCTCTTTTGTTGGAACTTCAACCACGCAACAAGGATGAAATTTTTCTTCGTCGATTTCTATTCCAGATTCTTCAAAAATTTCTCTTTGGACTGTCTTTTTGGGTGACTCTCCGATAGTATCAAATTCCGAAGAATGAAAAACTCGTTCGTCAGGATGAATGTGCCTGAAGGGTAGCACAAGGAGTACAATTGCACTTCTGTTGTTTTCTTTATTTTTTATGACATCCCACAATAATCCTATTGATGAGTGTTGACGCATGTTTCCACCTCCACCAGGAAACTTCACTGAGGTAAATCCATTTACCTCAAGTGCCTTTTTCAAACTTTCTACATCTGTATACATGTTCAATGTTTTGAAACACTATACATTAATAATATTTTTGGTCAAACTGTCTTCATTGAAAATAGGAAATATCATATACTCAATATATGTTTGAACAATTCACCCAACCACAAGAAAAAAAAGAATTATCTCCTGTCTTTGAACATACCGCAGATGAATTTCTCAATGATCAAGCTTTATTTGTTCCTCAAGGAGAAATAAATAATGCACTTTATTTTGCTGAACATGAATTTAAACCACTTCTTTCTCACAAGATTGAACACAACAAAAGCACCCACGAGATATCTTTTGATAAGTATAAAAAAACTTTTAATGTCAACGGGAGTGCGATTAGTCCAGGTGAGATTATTGCTTCTCGGCACTTTACAAATGACATTTCATTACCAAACACTCTGAAGCAAAGTGGAGCAGGGAAGAACTTGATAGAAAAATATGTACAGTACTCAACAAACGATGTGCTTACCGAAAGTCTAAATAAAATTCTTGCGGGTAATCTTGCACGCGCAACCCAAAAGCAAGATATGCTCAAATCAAAAGCATATCAGGAAATTGAACACCGATCAGGAACATCAAGTGAACAACTCGGAGTGATTGCAGAAAAACTAATGATTGGAGTTGCGGAAATGGTGTCTATCAACAGACCAGATCTCCATATAGCTGTACGACCTGGGAATGCCTATGAAGACGTACAAGAAAAAATTGATTTTATTATTGATGTTAAATCGGTACGACGCGGAGTAGGTATTGAAACATCAGATACCACATTCGATGAGAAACATTTTGGCATTCAATTTACCATCAATTCAGCAAAACATGATGCAAAAAAAGAACAGATTGAAAAATCAAAAGATCGCGGAGCTGACATAGATGATATTTTACTCATCACAATGGACCAAGAGATGATTCGCAAAGCAATAACTACATGGAAAACAAAAGGTTCACCACTACACGGACCATGGGCAGAGTTTTCACTAGAATCAAAGCAAAAAATACTTACCACACTTTTTGAAAACATTCTCAGCGAGAAAGAGCTTAGCAGCATAACAAAATAACATCATCTAAATTTAGATGATGTTATTTTGTTATGCTGCCTCATCAAATTCTTCTACCCCAGCATAAGTAATAAATTCAATTTCCTCAAAACAATCAATAATTTTCTCTAATCTGTCACGATGTGTTACTAAATCTTCAATTGTCCATTCGTGCCCAATTTGTGCCAAATCATATATCTCTTGATAAAGACCGTTGATGCTTTCAACAGAAACAACATTGTCCTCATTTACCACATCAGTATAATTTTGTCTCGCCATTATTTCTTGATAAGTAAGAGGTTGTACTTCAAGAAGTCTTTTTTTCAAAACTTCCAAATCTTCCTGTAGGTACTGGGGGTCTTCATTGGCATCAAGATTACTTAGTAATCCCTCTAGAAGACGTAATGATAAATTAACATCATTTAGAAAATGGCGATCTAAACCTGAAGGGTTCTCGTTGTTCATTGGGGGTTTTCTGTTACGAAAACGTGCAAGTTCTAATCGTCTTTTTTCTCTTGAAGAAATTGCTTCATTTATTGGTTCTTGTGGTGGCCATTCATTCATTTTCATATACACATATTGTATGCTGAAATCAGAAATAAAAAAAGCGCGCCGGATATTCTCGGCGCGCTTTGACATACGGACACAACTTAGTCAGAACCTTTGAGTGTGAGTCGTAACCCAAACTGATACACAATCATAGGGTTGACTCGTGATTGCGACGGGTCATTGGGCTCGTCAGTGACTCGGTAATAAAAATTTTGGTACATACATCTTCCAAAAAATCCAATACCAAACTTCTCTTCGTTGAGCTCAATATCTTGCGGTACATTCACATTCAGTTGTAATGCTGTTGAAAAAAAGACAGGGAACGATCCATCCAGTTTCCAATTGTCCCAACACACGCCACCACCAACAAGAATAATCGGCCCCGCAAAAAGCTTGGAGCGCTCTTCACTCAACGACACACCGGTTTTGAGTTCTAGAACATAGAACTGTCTCAATCCTGCAGTGGTATCTGTCTGTTGGCGGAGTATTTGGCGTTTACCGGACATTGATATGCCGACAAAACTGTTTCCGCCGAGCATTTGTTTGTCGTAGCCAAAACCAAAATGAATTTTTTCTCCAGCTCGCTCACGTGGGCTGTAGTCTACGCCTCCACACAATTCAATACCGACATTGTTTTGTGCGTACGTTGCGTACGAATATATGCTCATCGCAAGAACACATATTACTAATTGCAGATTTTTCATCCTTCTATCGTTTTACAAGTTTTGACATCAGACTACAGGAAAACAAAAAATAGTCAAATAAAAAAAGCGGGTATGTCCCGCTTAAGTTTTTTTACACATGAAGACTGTCTCTTGTATGAGATTTTGTTGTTTCAGCATGCTTGGCAATTCTCTTTTCATCCTTATCAAATCTTTTGCTTATGATAAGAGATGTTGCAAAATATACTGCTGAGATAGCAACCTCAATACTTCGCAGATGTTCAAAATGATATGTTTTAATTGTTTTCAAGACAGAAATAACAATGATTCCTGTAAAACATACAAACACAATCACTGATCCAACAGTGCAATACATTCTCAGGATTCGCACATGCTTTGATTGAGAATCAATCACTCGCGGAAGATTAAATACCGCAACGCTAAAAACCACAGAAAACAAAACGGGCACAATAAAACCAACTGTTTTTGAAGCGAGCAGTGAGACAATAAGTCCAGCGATTACGAATACGGACAATGTAACCCAAAAATGATTAAGATGTTTTTCCTTTGGAGGTGTAGATGAGTCTAGTTGCTGCATAACTATTTTGTTGTTTAAGGTTCAGAATTACACAGTAGCACGCTATAAAAAACGCGCAAGACTACGAGAGCTCCATGACAACAGGGCAGTGATCACTTCCGAGATACTCACTTTCTATAGAAACAGAGTGTACTTTATTAAGAAGTGATTGACTCACAAAAAAATAATCAATTCGCCAGCCAACATTCCTGTCACGTGCGCGAGATTTCTGATCCCAGTAGGTATATGCGTCTTTTGTATCTGGGTACATATATCGAAAAACATCTACGTATCCATGTTCTATAACTTTATCCATCCATGCTCTTTCAACAGGAAGAAATCCAACATGGGTACTGTTTTCTTTTGGTCGAGCAAGATCAATTTCTTCATGCGCCACATTTACATCACCGCAAAAAACTATTTCAAATCCTTCGCGCTTCTTTTCTTCAATAAATTTTAAAAATGCATCATAGAATCTGAGTTTGTACTCAAGCCTTTCAGGAGCACCGCCACCGTTTGGAAAATAGCAATTGATAACAACACGTTTTCCAAAATAAAGCACAAGGGTACGGCCTTCGTCATCACACTCCTTCACTCCGATTCCATACTCCACTGCATCTGGTTTTATTTTTGTATACACCGCCACTCCACTGTATCCTTTTTTTGTTTTTGAAGATTCAAAATACGAATGATATCCGGGGACATTCACAATCTCACTTGGAAGCTGAGAAACTTCGGCTTTTGTTTCTTGAATACATACAATATCTGGAGAATACTTTTCAAACAGAGGTAGGAATAATCCATCTCGATGAGTTGCACGAATTCCATTAGTATTCCATGTGAGAATTTTCATATCTTAGTTATAGAACAAAAATATCAAAAAAGCACTCTTTGACTAAAAACAAAAGTAGTCTATAGTTAGGCAAAACAATTCACATGAACACCCAACAACAAACAAATGAACATAAAACGATTCTGATCCATGGGACAGAAAAGCAATTTGTGGAGAATCTGGCACACACAATCAAAAAAAGCCCTCACCGTGACAATTTCACCGTTGTGACCATTTCAACAGAAGAAGAGCTTCGTGACACCCTAGAAAATCGCATAGACATTGATTTAGTTTTGTTAGAAATTGAATACGATTTTGAACAAAGAATGTATGATGCAGAGAGTCCTGAAATGGAAATCATAATGATGATCAGAGAGACACAGCAACCTCACACAAGAATTGTTGTATACACAACCAGTGTCGGTGTAGTCAATGCACAACGTGGCGATTTTGCACATAAAATTCCTGCAAGAGACAGATTTTTGAAAGGTTACGAAGATGATCACATACCAGGCCATGAGAACGACTTTCAAAGAAAACTAAAAGACTGGCTCGGGGCACTATAAAGAAGTGCTTGCATATTTTCACTTCATAGAGTATATTTCTTCTTACGTTCTTTATACAACATATGAGGCAATGCATGCTCTCAATCCCGGGAATTTTTTGTGTCATTATCGGATTTATCTTCGACCTTATTCCGCGCATCACGCACGAGAGGTCAAATGAGACAATACTGATTTCACAGAAACCCTGGGCGCCTTCAGTACACAAAACAAAGGATTCCACACCTTAACTGGAACACCTAACGTCTACTGACGGAACACACTCCTTCGACCACTCTCAGTCGAAGGAGTTTTTATTTTGCAAAAAAGACAAAAGGGTATAGGATGAGAGTAAACCAACACTTCACACCATGTCACAAATAACAATAGTATGTCTTGTATCTGCACTTCTGTCATTTATGTATGTACTATCAACAAGCGGAAGCTACCGAGAAAATCAAAGCAGTGCCTGGATTCCGCGATGGAGCCATAAAAAGGATGTTAGATTCATTCTTGTACTAAACACAATTTTTATTTTCATATATTGTGTAAACAAAAAATTTGAACTGTATCACACAGAACACACAAGTGCGGCCTACTATTTTCTTTGTTTTTTTGTATCCACACTTACAACAGTATTTCTTGTAAGATACATAACAGACGTAAAGAAAGAAGCTCCTTCAGTGTGGAATCAAACAACAAAAGAATAAGTAGAACAACCTGCGCATTAGTCGCGCAGGTTATTTTTTTTACTATGAAATTTTTTATGGACTTCTCGAAGCTGTGCGTCAGTCACATGAGTATAGATTTGTGTCGTTGCAATGTTTGCATGACCAAGCATCATTTGCACACTACGAATATCTGCTCCGTTTGAAAGAAGATCTGTCGCAAATGAGTGACGAATAACGTGTGGTGTAACTTTTTTTGAAATACCTGCCATGATTGCATACTGTTTCACTATTCGCTCAATTGATCGAGGTGTAAGACGTGAATCACTTCGCGCATTCTTTGATTTCACTTTTGCCTTGTTAACAAAAAGCGGCTCCTCCATATCTTTGCGTACATTCAAATATTTTTTTATAGAATCTTTTGCTGATTCAGAGAGAAACACCACACGAACCTTTTCACCTTTTCCTCTGATTGAAAATTCATCCTTCGACAAATCGAGATCACGATTAAGAGAACAGAGCTCCGAAAGACGTAGTCCTGTCGAGAAAAAAAGTTCCAGTATTGCAGAGTCTCGGAGTGCGCGTTCTTTGTCCTCGGGAGTTGCTTTATCTGACCCAAGCACAACTTTGGGTGCGTTCATGAGTCGAGAGAGTTCATCACTACCAATCAAGTCGAGACTTCTAGGTTTTACTTTTGCAAGCTCAATCTTATCAGGAGAAAGGGAAGTAACACCTCGTTTCATAAGATATTTGAGGAATACACGTAGTGCAATGAGGTGATAATTTTGAGTGTTCTTCTTGAGTGTTGAAGCTTGCTGTCCTTTGATTTTCATTCCAGGTTCACGATTCAAATAGAGTCGATATTCTCTAAGCATATCGTCAGAAATATCTTTTGGGTCAGCTATCTTCGCAAAATCTAAAAAGCGTGAGATATATCTATCATAATTTTCGACAGTTTTTAGACTGTTACCTTTTTCTATTTCAACATGCTCAAGAAATTCTCGCTTATATCGCTCAAGTGTGGATGACATAACTACAGTATACCAATTTTGGTGTCGCACAACATATCTGGCAGAAATGTACGATTATCAAAAAGTAGCAAAGTTAACCCAAAATGTGCTATAAGAAAAATAGACCAAAAAAACAAAATAATGAACAATCAAGACAACGAGTACAATGAATACTCAAACAATCTCATCCACAAAAACGGAAAAGAACCTGGGTTCTTCGGATGGGTGTGGATTGTGATACAAGTCACAGTGGTGTGCACAGTAATGATTCTGTATATTTTAGGAGAATTCGCAATAAAGATTCTATATGCACTGGGAAGCTCTATTATAAAAATTCTATGTGCGTTTAGAGAATTTCTTGCAAAAATTCCAAGTATTTTTAAAAAATTTATCACTGAAAACATCACGTATTTTATTTCGGAACTCAAAAGACGACCAGGTAGGACATTTCTGAAATATGTAATATTTTTATTTTTTACGTATGTAATCTTGCACATTATCAACGTGTACGCATCGTTAAACATCACACTGTATATGACAATAACTGCATTGGCGTCACCGTTCGTTGTACGATTTTACATTTTTGATATGTGCTTATTTAAATCACAAAAAATAAGTGAGCTCTGATGTACCGCACCCACTAACCCCCTTTAAAAAGGGGGTTTCTTTATTCCACCAAGAGGTGCTTTACATGGTAGAAACAGGTGATGGGTAGGGCTTGCTTTTTTAAATAATGTATGATATTATACGAGAGCAATGTTAACAGCAAAGAAAAAATCACAAGTTATCAAAAAGGCCCAAATCCACGAAAAGGATACAGGGTCATCTCCTACACAGATCGCTATTCTATCAGCACGAATCGACGAACTTGCAGGACATTTGAAGAAACACAAGAAAGACAATCACTCACGACGAGGACTCATCAAGATGGTTGCAGACCGACGAAGTCATCTCAAATATCTTGAGCGAAAAGACAAAGCTCTTCACGCAGAAATTGTCAAAAAAATTAAACTTGGCTAAAACCAGTTAAAAAATCAACGTTCATAGACGTTGTTTTTTAATAATTTCTTATCATTCTTTGGTTTCAAAAAAAACCAGAATCACTCACATTTGATACATTACAAAGCGCGGCAGCGCGAGTATAGAAATTTTTCAACAGAAAAATATTCGTGTATCAAATGTGAGTGATCGAGAAAAAAAGCATAACACCAGAAAACAGATAATAAGCTATAATACTAAATGTGGTTCTTTGCACAAACACATTGCACTTTTTAATACTAAGCTGGAACATGTTACCAGCACAATGTTGAACAAAAAAACAACATACTTTTTATGATTATTAAACATTCTGAACAGCGCGTGGGAATTTTTATTGATACACAGAATTTGTATCACAGCGCAAAAAATTTATACAAACGAAAAGTTAATTTTCAAACTATTATCAAAGAAGCACTCGCTGGACGAAAACTTATCCGCGCGATTGCGTACGTCATCACATCCGAAGCAGGAGATGAAAAAGGTTTTTTTGATGCACTCACAAAAATGGGAGTTGAAACAAAAACAAAAGACCTACAAGTGTTTACTGGTGGTGCAAAAAAGGGTGACTGGGACGTCGGGCTTGCTGTTGATGCAATCACCATGGCACCAAAACTGGATGCGATTATTATATTGTCAGGTGACGGAGACTTTATTCCACTCGTGGAGTATCTACAAATTCATTCCGGAATCCAAGTTGAAGTAGTTTCTTTTGGAAAATCTTCATCAAGCAAACTTCGCGAAGCATGCGATGACTTCATGGACCTCTCAGAAAATCCGAGGAAATACTTAATAGGGAGATAATAAAAAACTACGGAGTACATTCCGTAGTTTTTTATTTGCATTTTGTTACATAAACAAGTATTGTCATGAAAGAAGTCCGCAAGAGTACATTACATATTTGAATACACAAGATTTACTTCCGCCTGTGCCCCGTGTCGGAATCCTGTTTGATGCGCAAAATCTTTATTGTGCGAACAAGCAAGGATATGGACGGCTCGACTATCGCGTCGCGCTTCGTGCGGCACTCCGTAACCGTATACTACATGTTGCAAAAGCATACGTTGTTACACACCCAAAATTTCCACTCGCATCTCATGAGTTCACAAGTACACTGATGCGTGCAGGAATACATTGTTACACAAAAGAATGCGAACTCAACAGACAGGGAAATCCTATTAAGGCCAATCTAGATATTGAGCTTGCAATCGATGCAACACAACTACTTCTATCAAATGACATTCACGCGCTCGTGATTGTGTCAGGAGATGGAGACTTCAAACCACTGATTGATCTTGGTCACTCACTTGGGAAGAAGATTGAGATCATGGGCTATAGAAAACTCATATCTCGACACCTGATTGAATCAGCGGATAAGGTAACTTATCTGGACAGCAACTATTTCAGTATCAAAAAAGCCGCCTAAGGCGGTATCCACAAACCCTTTCTCGTATATGGACTTCTCGAGTAAGGGTTTTTTATTTTTTAAATTTTTATTGAAAAAAACTCCTATAGTAATTAGATCAATGACAGATACCATTTAATTTGGTATGATGTTAGAAACATAAAAAACTACTATCATGAAAAAGTTCGATGAAATGATTCTGGTGAAATTACACTATTTCATTAATTGGAGCATTGAAAAAATCAACAAAGGCTCGTCGTATTGGTTAGTAAGTGCAGGTCTTTTGGCAATACTGCTTCAATTGTTTGGATTTTTCAAACTTGTCTTTAGTGATACACAATCTACTTCAGTAGAAATAGTAATGGCAATTTCAAAAATAGTACTCTGTGTCGCACTTGGAGCTATTGTATATGTAAGTTACTTAATAAAAGATAAAAAGGCACTTGTTGAAATAAAAAAAGAGGATCTAAATTTTTTAAGTTTAGTTGCAAGTTTTGTTAGGGTAGTTATAGTTTTGCTGATTTTTTTTGAAATAATTGGAAACGTGTGCTATGTCAACAATATTCTCGATGGAATGATTTTGAAAAAAATAGTTCCCACCCACGAAATCATTTCAGATGTAAGTTTGCTTCTGTTCTTGTACTTTTTTGACATACTACACGGAATAAGTAAAAAATTCTTAAGATATTATTCATACAACGAAGAGGCATAACTAATCTCTTTCGAAAATTCGTAAATACAAAAAGCCTGAGAAAATTCTCAGGCTTTACTTTATTTTGAATATGGGAATTATTTTATTATGATTTCATACCCCACAAGCGCATCTCTTTTAAGAGTATTAATATTATTTTCTAATTCTTTTATTTCTTCACAATACAACGGAATATCATCTTTGTGTTGGCGAGATATTTCATCTATTCTTTCTCTTAAATACTTGATTCTATTTTCTTCTTTTTTAATTTGTTGATTTATGACTTTTTGTATTGCCACCAAAGAGGGGGGAAATAATTTCTGAAGAAAAAATTAGGTCCCTCATCATCGAGATCAATAAAACTTCCCAGAAATGAAGCAAGTGTACACAATGCAACAAGAACACCATCTTCCAAAGCGTGTACTCTGCCGAAAAAGAAAAAAAATATTATTAAAATCAAGTTAACTAGTACTGTTACTATAATGATCTTAATGAGATACAACAACGTAACAACTTTCAAATCTTTTAATTGAGCTTGTTTTTCAAGGTCGGACAGTTTTTCAGTTTTTTTGAACATGGCTTTTTTGTTTTTTATATCAAAAAAAACTATTGTGTCAACACCAGAACGATCAAACAGCTAAAATAATTTCTAAAAATCCCCTCGCAATACTTTGCAAGGGGATACTTTATTCTTATTCTCGGATAATCAAAATAATTGCACAAACAACACTCAGGCCTTCAATCATCCACAGAGAAATTCTGTACTCTAAAAAGCAACGCGTGAAAACAAAGACCAAAAACATAATAATTTGCGAAACAGTAAGTGAAGCAAGTATTTGCCCAAATGTTACACTTTGTATTTTTTTCATTGAGCATAAGCACCGAGTAAGTAGTCTTGAATTTTTCATGTTCGTTTTTTTGTCATTTTATAATAAAAAATATATTTTGTCAAAAACTCTATTCATTTAACTATTTATGTAGTCACTAATTTGTCTTGCAAGACAAACCCTTTTCATTCATAATTAGAAAAAACTACATCCAATGAAGCTAAATAAGTCTAATAGAAAAATATTGAATTCTCTAATAAAGCTTGCAAAAGTTGAGAAAGATATATTAAGAAAACACATGTCCACCCAAAAAAAACTTAGTGCTCCGTTTTGGCCATCAAATCGTTAAAAGCAAGCCCTCTTTGAGATTTAATATCGAGAAAGGAGGGTTTTTATTTTTTGTCACTAAAAGCGTATACTTGGATTATTATCAATAATCAAATCTTCAGGCATGTAGCATTGAAAGTCTATTTCAATTCTAACGCCTGAAGATTTACAACATCAATGAATACACGTGAATATCATCTTGATATTGCAGGGAAGAAAATCACAGCAGTTTTTTCTGACCTTGCAGATCAAGCAAACGGTTCTGTACTGCTTAGCTGTGAAAATACTGTTGTCCTTGCAACAGCAGTCATTTCAAAATCAGCACAAAGCAACCAAGGATTTTTCAATCTTACAGTCGACTATCTTGAGCGTTATTATGCATCGGGTCTTATTCTTGGATCTCAATACAACAAACGAGAAGGAAAGCCCTCAGACGAAGCAATTCTTTCATCAAGAATTATTGATAGAACAATCCGCCCGCTGTTTCCTCAATACATTAAGAACGCTGTGCAAGTAGTGACCACAGTGCTTTCAGTTGGAAGTGCTGATCCGGGAGTACTTGCAGTGAATGCTGCATCGCTTGCACTCGGTGTTTCAGATATTCCATGGGCTGGACCTGTGGGTGCTGTTCACATAGGAAGAGCGCGTAACGGTGAAGGGTTTCACTATGATGCATATGTACCACACACAGGTGATACAGGATATGACCTTGATTTGACGGTGTGCGGACATAAAAATCGCATATGCATGATCGAATCAATGGCATTTGAAATCTCCGAACAAGAAATGAGCGCTGCATTTGATATGGCAATGGAACATATTACAAAAATTGAAGCGTGGCAGAATGAAATAATAGAACGAGAAGGAAAAGTAAAATTAGAATTTTCAAAACCTTCACTTCCAGAAAAAGTCTTAACATTATTTGATGAACATATAGCACCAACACTTTCACAAAAATTATTTTCAAATGAAAGTAAAAAAAATATTCACAACATCGAAGACATGTGGGATGAACTCATTGAAGCAACATTTCCACTTACAGGAAATGTAAAGGTAGATAAAGACACTATTGAGGTGCACAGTACAGCAAAAGATTTTCTGCATGAAAAAATTGATGAAGAACTTCACAAAGGAGCACTTGAAAAAGGTCTCCGCGCAGACGGAAGAGGTCTTGATGAAGTACGACCACTCTTTGCACAAGCAGGAGGAATATCACCACTTCATCATGGTGCTGGAATATTCTATCGAGGAGAGACTCATGTTTTGAATGTCTTAACACTTGGTGGACCACAAGATGCATACGTGCTTGATGGTATGGAAATACGAGGAGAGAAACGTTTCATGCACCACTACAACTTCCCGCCGTACTCAGTAGGAGAGACAGGAAGAATGGGAGGAATAAACAGACGTGAAATGGGACACGGATTTCTCGCAGAAAAAGCACTGACGCCCGTAATCCCAGATAAGATGACATTTCCTTATACCATCCGACTCGTATCAGAATGTATGGCATCAAATGGATCAACATCTCAAGCATCAATTTGCGCGGGAACACTTGCTCTCATGGACGGGGGTGTACCGATCAAAGCTCCAGTTGCTGGAATCGCAATCGGACTCATGATGGATGAACACAATGAAACAAACTACAAACTTCTCACTGACATTCAAGGACCAGAAGACCACCACGGAGACATGGATTTTAAAATTGGTGGAACAAAAAACGGAATAACGGCACTTCAGCTTGATATCAAACTCTCTGGTGTACCTGTATCAATTCTTAAGGAAGCTCTTGAAAAAGGCCGCGTGGCACGAAATCATATTTTAAACACAATCACACAAGCAATCCCAGAACCACGAAAGACAATTGCTCCGACAGCACCACAGATTATTGTGATCAAAATAAATCCTGATCAAATCGGACTAGTGATTGGCGGAGGAGGAAAAACAGTTAAGAACATCAAGGAGGTTACCGGAGCAGATATTAACATTGAAGACGATGGCACAATCTACATTACCGGGAAAAATGGTAGTGCTGAAAAAGCCAAGATGATGATTGAAGCAATGACACACGAATTTCAAATCGGAGAAGAATACGATGTTGAGATTGTCAAAGTAATAGAAGTAGGTGCAATCGCAAAACTCAATGACTACACTGATGGAATGATTCATGTTTCAGAAATCGCTCCTTTTCGAGTCATGAAAGTTGATGATGTACTTAAGATTGGAATGAAAGTTCCAGTCAAGGTCGTGTCAGTTGATAAAGAAAAAGGAAGAGTAGGGCTTTCAATAAAAGCACGAGATAAAAACTTTATTAAAAATCCTTACCCAGAAAAAACACACGCATCACCAAGTGAAAAACAATAATAATTTGAGAAACCAATGGGGATGTTATTAAGACACACAGGCTAAGGTAAAACCTTTGCCTGTGTGTCTTAACTTGCACTACTTGACAAAAAACTATACATATGATAATAATAAACCTGCTCTTAAACAACTAAATAACTATGAAAAAATACAATGGAGTCGTGAGGGTACACATCACACTCAAATCCAAAGGCAACGGTATGTTGCAAAACCCTATGTCTGATGATACTCTCGATGAACTCATCGGCGTAAAATCAAAGGCGGCAAAAGAAAAAGATATCCCACTTGTGGATATTGCGGCTTCTCGTGTTCTCAAAAATGATAAAGGGAAACCAGGTATCAAAATTGAGTATCTCACTGCCTGCCTTGCTGAAGCAGGGAGGCATGTCAAAAATGGGAAAAAGCAGATTTCTACCGCAGGTTCGACAAGTATCTTTGGATTCCTTGATTTTCAAGGTGCTACCTTTCTTCCATTTGAACCCGTGGATTTAAAGAAATTCACAGAAACAGAACGAGAATTTGTTCATCCAAAAGAAGGGTGGCTAGTGGACAAGCGTCGTGGCGTGCTCAACAACGCAGGAAAATCAGTCGCTGTAGGAATTGTGAGACCACTCTTCAAACACTGGGAGCTAAAACTCCAGGTTGAAGTAAACACAAACGCAGAAGATGGTTGCAACATAGACATAGTCAAACAACTATTTTCTGCCGCCGGCACACGTGTAGGTCTTGGAGATTTTCGTCCCGCAAAAAAGGGTCCATTTGGAATGTTTTCAGTTGCAGAATTTGAAATTCTAGAATAAAAAAACAGCGTTCTGTCCATGGTTCTGGGGCTCACTTGAGTACTCAACAGAAAGGCGATGTCTATTGAGGGGCAAGGGGAGATGTACACATCAAACCTTGCCATTTTTATCAAGCACTTAAATTTTTTTGAGTGTTTACAGAAATTAAACCTGATTTGGCTACGCCATGTCGAGTTATGCAGCGTGCTTCGAAGTAAGTCTTTCTCCAGCATTGCGCTCGTTGGTTTAGTAAGGGGCGGGTGTGAAAATCACCCGCCATTATTTTAAAAACCAATAATTCTTTAAAAATTATCTGTGCGACGTTCTGCGTTGCAGAATAACACTTAGTTCTTTTTAGGTTCCGAGAAATTCCGGAGCATTTAATGTTCCTTATTAAAAATATATACACAATAAAGTGGTACAGCAAGAATTTTCTTGTCGTATACCCCAAAAATAGTTTTCACTTTCGCTTAGCTCCATTCGTCATTGCATGGTTCCCAGAGCTAATCTTTCGCATGGTTTGCCGCCCTATTCCTCACTTCGGGAAGAGATACCCAACTCTCTTTATTGTATTAAACCCTCCTTCGTGGAGGGTTTTCTTTTTTGACTTTGATGAATTTTTATGGTAATAAGTATACAGATCTTTAATAAACTAAAAAATGAAACAGCAGAAACATCAGCCCATAAAATCAATAAAAGATTTTATGGCATCGTTTACTCATGCACACGATAAGCCAAGACCTAATCAAAAAATAGTTCTAGACAAAATGCCTGTCTATGAAAAGCTTATGGTTCAAGCCCCGACAGGTACGGGTAAAACAGCACTTGGATATTCATTTCTAAAAACCCACTGTGGTAAAAATGAAAATGGGTTCTATGTATGCCCGAGCAAAACACTTGTTGATCAAGTTGTCACACAGTATCCTGAGATTACTGCAATGTATGGACGCAATGAATATCCGTGTCTTTACTATGACAGTAAACATCAGGCAAATGAAATTCCTTGTGCAATTCTCAAAGAATGCCCGCACAGAGTTGACCTTGAGACAGGTGAGACACGTGAACGCGGAGTAAAACCTTGTTCGTATCTTCTCGCAAAGTATAAGTCTCGACAAAGCGCTCTTGTTGCATGTACAAGTGCGTACTACTTTTTTGAAGCACTTCAACGAGAAGAACTTCCTCACGCAGTGGTTGTTGATGAAGTTCATAAATGGGCAAACTCAATTCGAAGCATAATGCAATATCAAATCAGTGATCACACACTTGAAGAATTTTGGATTCTCCTTACAAGTATTGAGTGTTTTACAGAAGCAAAACAAGTTCGTCTTTTTTGTGACACAATGATTCGTATTGTTACACAGTACCGACCAGGAAAAAGAACGAGTCTAATTGTCGATAAGGATTTGCGTGAATTGTTGAAGATTGTTCTCAAAATTCAACGAAGTAACATTGATTACAAAATTAAAAAAGCAATCAGTGATAAGAAAATTGATGTCAAAAAAGACAGAGAACTTCTAAAACAACTTGATGACTTTACCGGTTCACTCTACAAATATGTAAAGTCTCTGGAGTTTGCACTTGAGTCAAAGGAGCAAAAACCACTTAGTTATGTATTCGGGTTCTGGGACAAAGAAATCCAAGAAGGCAAAAAAGCTCAGTATGTACTTACAATCAAAAGTTATGCAATTTCAGGACTTACAAAAACACGATTACTTCCAGAAAAACATCTTTCTATGTCGGCAACAATCGGCGCAGATAGCAAAATCCTTTCTCAGGAAACTGGAATTGATGGGGAGTTTATCGATCTCGTATCAGATTTTCCAATTAACAACACTCGAATCTTTGTTCCAAATGATGTAGAAAATCTTTCTGTAAAAGGAATGCGACGTAATGACAAAAATCGCACTTTGAGAAAAATTCTTCACGAAGTCAAGAAGGCTTCAAGACAAGGAATTCGCTCGCTGGTGATTGTGGTTTCTGAAGATGAACGTAAAAAGTTTATGAAATTTGCAGAGGAAGAAAAAGTTCTTGCTGTCAGTTACGACGAAATTACCAAACCACGCGAAGCGATAAAAATCTTCCGTGAAGGATTGGGAGATGTACTTGTGGGTACTGAGATGCAATACGGCGAAGGAATTGATTTGCCTAACGGTATTGCTCAATTTACTTTCTATCTTCGACCCGGATATCCATCACCAGATGATCCTCAGGCACAATTTGAGGAGAAACGTTTTGGAAACCAACGATGGGCATTGTGGACATGGAGGGTAATTACAAAAATGCTCCAAGCACGAGGACGGACCATTCGCTCTATTGATGACAAAGGATGTATATTTCTAATGTCTTCACAGTTCAAACGATTCACATTTGGTGGATTACCGAAGTGGCTACAGAGTGCGTATTCGAGTGAAAATTCATTTGATAAATATATTACAGAAGGAATTAAGTTAATTAAAAAATGACGATCTGGCGTTCTGTCGTGTGTTGTATTGCACTCAATACCACCCCTTGGGGCGAGAAGAGTATATTCTCTCCTCGCCATTATTTAAGTTCTTTGAAAACTAGACGTGGTGTATCCTATCTAGTTGTTTATTTAAAAAATCCTGACCATTACTGGTTAGGATTTTTTTATACTTTCAATTATTCCGTCTTTTACTTTTCTCGCGTATAATACAAATGATGAACAATGATGTTCCAACACCAAATCCATTTCTTGCTGATAATCAAGTACCACTTCCTCCACAAAGCGTGGTCGATGTTCCTTT